>JAADYZ010000062.1 GCA_010092775.1 Chloroflexota bacterium | reverse complement strand
GGCGGCAGCGGTTTCAATACCAATTGTTGCGGTTGGACTAAGTGTGGCCGTCGGCGAGTTCGACGGCGTGGGGCTGGGGGTCGGGGTCAACGTTTGGGTAAACGTTGCGGTGGGTTCTTCGGTTGGCGTCTCGGTCTCAGTAGCCGTTGCTTCATCGGTTGAAGTCTCCGTGGCGGCAGGCTCTTCAGCCACAGCCAGTGGTGTTGGCGTGGCAGTTGATTCGACCGGACCTGCATTAGTCGCCGCTGGCGGTTGATTCACAAGCGGCTCGTCAATGGTGGGCTGAGCCGGAGGTGCTGAACTGCCGCCGGCGCTAACCGCGCCAGCTTTGTATTCAGCGACCAAATCACGGGTGAGGTTGAGATAGAAATCACCGTAGGCCACACTCGGTTCAATGTGGGAGCCTTCCCACCATTCGTTCCAACTGGTGATGACCACCATCTCCGGGTTAGTGGCCGCCGCTGCTGCGAAGGTGTCGCGATAGAAGGCCCCATTCTCGCGATCGCGCACATAGCGCTCGGACTGTTGTGTATAGGTGTTATCCCAACCGGGCATGGCTGTCGCGACCCATATGCCGCCGCGTGAGCGTGTTGTACCGGCCCATTGGGCCAGGGTACCAAACACGTTCTGCGACCAGGAGATCGTATAAAGATGCAGACCATCAAAAGTTGGCATGGCGTCAGGGGCTATCCCCTCGGCAATCCAGATTGTGTTGCGGTCGGGATCAACTTGCTGCCGTATGCTGGCCCAATCGGTCAGTGCGTAGCGCCCCTGAAACCAGAAGAAGAAAACAGGCCGTCCGTTGTAGCGGAAATAGGCGGGGTGCTGTGCATGCACATCGATCGCGTAGCGCATGCCATCGACGATGTCTTGTGGGCTGGCGAACCATGCGGCCTGCGAAAGATCAACCGATAGCAGTGCGCTGATGCCGTTCGCCTGCGCTTGGTCCAGAATAACACGAAAGTTGGTCTCGGTCTGGTTGTTTTCCTCAGTGGGGCCATACCAGGCAACCACCATGCCGTCAATCCCAGCGGACGCAGCCTGCGAGACGTGCTGGCTCAAGACTGCCGTATCCCAGGAATGGTAAGGAGTCTCAGGCCAATCAGGGGATTGACCCGGCCCAAGGGCTTCGGGATACCACCAAGCGTAATAATAGACCAGCACCGGCCTAACGGTCTGCGCACGTGCAGCATCCGGCAGCAGCATCAGAATGAAAAGTGTGGTGAACAGAAGCAAAGGGAGACGACGAATCAACATGGGGTCCATCTTAGCATATCGGATCGCGTCGCAACAGGCAGAAGCGCGCTAAGCGCTTAGCCCAGCGCGACATCCTCAGGGGGCCACTTGGGTTTTTCGCGATGATAGTCTTCCGGTGTGTCGATGTCTTTGAGGATGGCGTCTGTCGCCACTTCGACGTGATAGATTTCTGACTCCCGCGAGTGCAGGAAGTCGCGCAGGGACGAACCACTGGGGAGTTCGAGAATATCCTGCCAATAGCGTTTGTCGATAAGAATCGGATGCCCACGCTTATTCTGATAGGACGGCACAATGATGCGCCCAAGACCAGACTCATAAGCTTGCAGCAGCGCTTGGATGAGCGCGCTGTCGATGAAGGGTTGATCGCCCAGCACGACCAGGACAGCGTCGCAAGTGTGCCACATGGCTCGCAGCCCCAATTGGAACGAAGACAGCATCTCGCCCACATCATGATCGGGATTGTAGCGTGTGCGCATCGGTAGACCGTCTAGATGCTCAGTAATAGCGCGATGCTGCTGCCCGGTAATCACAACGACCTCGCTCACGTCTGTGGCAGCGACTTGAGTGGCAACATGCTGGATGATCGATTGGCCGCCCCACTTGAGCAGCATCTTGGGCCGCCCCATGCGGATCGATTGACCTGCCGCCAATACGACAGCGCCAACTCGGCGCCACATCTCCCAGACTGGGTCTTGATCGTTGACAGCCGCAATCAAGACGCGCTCGACCGTCAGGTCACTCAACAGGATGCGTGCAATGGCTTTCGCCTGTGGCAAGGTTTTGTCGCTGACTTTGTTGAGCAGCACTGCAACTCGCGCTGAGCGCGGGATACCTTTCATGCCAAGCTGAGGATGCAGCAGCATTGCGGCTACCAGGCGTGGGGTGATCTCCGCGCCGAAAGGGTGGCGCAGCAGGCGCTGGATCAATTCAGCGCCATAGACGTTTTCGGCGTCAAGTGGCTTGCCCAGAATGTCCAGACCGACCATCGGTACAGCGATCGTGACAGAGCTAGGGATAGCTGGTTCATGTGGACTGGGCGCTTTGAGCGACAGACGGCGCGATTCATCGGCTTCGACCAGGAGATAGTCATAATAAGCGGCAGGGACCAGATTGTCATCGAGCCAATTGGGGCGCACACCACGCACATCACCGTTACCTTCGATCTTAGTGAAAACAAACACATGGCCATGATCCGCGATCTGATCGGGGAGAGTGGCGGGCAGGCGCATCCCGTGGCCAAATCCGACCCGCTGCGGCACTAAACGCAGTTCATCCTGGCGGAGATAAGTGGTTGTCGTGCTGACAACACGTTGATTGCGTCCGGCTAGTTCTTCTGCCAGGCGCATCATGGCGCGAGTCTTGCCCCCCGCGCCGATAAAAGCGATGATACTGCCCGGATAGACGCCTAGTGCGTTGGTGAGTTCCATCATGCAGCCGCCCGCTTAGCCGCCCAAGCCCAATTCGCGCATTTTGAAGACGATCTTCTCCGGGATGATCGGCAGTTCTGTGAACCACACACCGGTCGCATCGAAGATCGCAGCGACGATGGCGGGGGCGTAGGGCAAGAACGGCATCTCACCGATACCTCGAGCCCCCCACGGCCCGAGGGGGTCGGGGTTTTCAACGATTACAGAGCGCACCTCACGCGGAACATCCTTAGAAGTGGGGATCAAGTAGGTCCCGAAGGACGGGGTCTCTACGTGCCCATCGCGCATTTTGAAGTGCTCGAGCAGTGTGTAGCCATGTGCCTGCGCAATCGCCCCTTCGATCTGGCCGGTGACGCCCAGCGGGTTAATGACCCGGCCTGGGTCGAGGGCGCAGACCACATTTAAGACCTCTACGACCCCAGTTTCCAGATCAACGATCACCTCGGCAGATTGAGCAGCATAGCCATAGGCAAAATTAGGTTCGCTCTTGCCCGTCGTGGGATCATACATGCTGGTCGGCGGCGGACGATAGATGTGCTCGCCAACAGCCGGGCGCTCTTCGTTTTCCCAAGCGGTCTTGGCTTTTTCCACCGCCCCGATGATGGCGTTGCCCGCCATGAAAGTCAGCCGGGAGGCGGATGCACTGCCCGCATCACCAGCAGAGGCGGTATCACCCAAATCTAGCTCGACCAAATCCAGTGGGATGTTGACAGCTTCCGCCACCATCTGTGCGAAGGCAGTGTGGGCACCTT
>JAADYZ010000419.1 GCA_010092775.1 Chloroflexota bacterium | reverse complement strand
TTCAATAGCAATCCAGCTAATCAGCAGGACATCAGTAGAGGGCACCTCATCGTGCCCTCTTTGTTTATGGAGTTGGTATGAGTACAGAATTTCTCTATGGTTGGCATCCAGTCATTGAGGCGTTGCGAGCAGGGCGACGCCAACTGCGGCGGCTCTATCTGGCTGAGCGTTTAGAGAATAGTCCGATGCGCCAGCAGGTTGTCGGTTCAGCGGAGGCGCATGGCCTGCGCGTTGAAGAGCGACCCCGTTCGTGGCTGGCAGGCCGAGCCAAGGATGCCAATACTCAGGGCGTGCTGCTCGAAGTGGGTGACTATCCTTATCATGATTGGGCTGATTTGATTGATCTGGCGGTTAGTCGCCAAGAGCCGCCTTTCATGCTTGTATTGGATTTGCTACAAGATGTGCAAAATGTTGGAACATTGCTGCGGACCGCCGAAGCTGTCGGCGTCCACGGGGTGATCATCCAAGAGCGGCGTGCCGCATCGATCACCCCGGCGGTGGTTAGCGCCTCCTCTGGGGCGTCGGAGCATCTACTAGTCGCCCAGGTGACCAACATCGCTAGAACGATAGCCGACATGAAAGAAGCGGATGTATGGTTCGCCGGATTGGAGTTCTCGCCAGAGACGGTCCGCTTCGATCAAGCGAATCTGTCGGGCGGATTGGGTTTGGTGGTTGGTAGCGAGGGTAAGGGGCTGCGCCGGTTGGTGCGCGAAAGCTGCGATTTTCTGGTTCATCTGCCAATGCGTGGCCAGATCGAGAGTTTGAACGCCGCGACGGCGGGCAGTGTCATGCTCTACGCGGCCTGGCAGGCACGCGGCTTCAGTGGGACAGGTTAGGCCTCCGCCGACACATCGATCGGCACAGCACCGGTCACGCTCAATAGGTCTGCCACACTGAGTCGAACATCTAGGCCGCGCTGCCCCGCACTGACCAGGATCGTATCGATTTCAGTCGCCGCCTGATCGATAAAGATGACAAAGCCTTTGTTGAGTAAGGCCAAGGCAGAGATGCCGCCAACCTTCAGGCCAGTTAGCGCTTCTGCCTCTTTGTGACTGGCCAACTGGGCCTTCTTTACGCCGATTTGTGCAGCCAGCTTCTTCAGATCAAGTTGGCGATTGGCGGCCAACATAACCAACATCTGATTATGATCAGGCGAATCTGCCAGGGCGACCAGCGTCTTGTAGACTTGTTCGGGTGGAACACCCAATACACGGGCGACTTCCTCGGCGTCGTGGATGTCAGCCGAGAATAGGAGCACCTCATGCTCGATCTTCTCAGCATCCAATAGACGCATGGCCAGCGTTTTGGGGATGCGATCTCTTTTCTTGCTCATGGCAAACTCAGATCTTGCTCAGAAATCGCACAGCGCAGACCAATCCCAGCGGAAGCAGTGTTGGGATGGAAGCGACTGCGTGCAGTCGTGGTGGCCCAGTTTTGGGCAAAGTTCCAGCCTCCGCCCCGTACCACACGCAACCTGCCCGAGGTCGGTCCAGCGGGATTGTTCGGCGGAGAGGTGCCATAATACTCAGCATCAAACCAATCGGCTACCCATTCTGCCACGTTGCCTGCCATGTCCAGCGCGCCAATTGGGCTGGCCCCATCCGGGAAGCGCCCCACAGGGGCCGTCTGCGGATAGCCATCGCTCAGGCTGCGGTCCATCAGTGTGAGGTCTTCTAAGGCACAGCTTGCATCGCAGCCGTTCAACCGAGTGGGGTCCCAGTCATTGCCCCAAGGATAAAGCGAGACAGATTGATCGAAGGGATTCCAGCGGGCGGCCATCTCCCAGTCTGCTTCAGTGGGAAGGCGAGCAGCACGCCAGGTGCAGTAAGCATCTGCCTGCGGCCAGGTCACGTAGATTACCGGGCGATCCGCGAATTCCAGGCGACCATAATAGGGTTGGCCGTCGAAGCTGGTGAGCTGGGCTGGGAGCGTGCATGCTCCGGCGCTCACGCAGGATTCCCATTGACTATTGGTCACTTCGGTTCGATCGATGAAGTAGGGCGCAAGGCTCACTTGGTGCGGAGGCGATTCTTCCAGGGAGGCGCTCGAGCCCATTTCAAAGCTTCCGCCACTAACAAGGAGCATCTCGACACCATTCAAGCGAAGGCCGTTCGTTGTGCGCTCGAAGTCAATGGTTTGTGTTGGGGCAGCCGTTGTTGGGATCGGCGAAGGCAGCAGGCTGGCTGGATCAAGCGTTGGCGATGGCAGGATGGTGTCGGCTGGAGAGAGTTCCCCAATGGCAATCGGCTCGGTCGTGGCACTGGAGGCTAGCGGATCATCGCTATTTAAGGGAACCAACGCGATCAGTCGGCCTGGGCCAATGGCTTGAACCGTCAATAGTGCCAGCACGCAGGCAATCGACAGCGTGATGAAGACGGTCATCCCCAGGCGCAGCCAGCGGAAGGGATGCCTACGGCGGCGAGGAGCGGGCAGCCCCGTTGGAGAGACTGCTGTGGGTTGGGGAACCTGCATGCGGGCGGTGATGAACCCCGGAGGTGTGGGCGGCCCATCGTCACCTGCGCGCCAGACGCCAATATCTCGCTCGCTGGGAGGCGAGCCATCTGGCCGGGGTGGGAAGCGATAGGTGCGGACGCGCAGCCCTTGCTCCGTAACCTCTTCAGTCACCATGGTGGACGACGGGAGATCGGTCATTTGCTAGGCGAATTAGGTTTAGATTCCCATGCGGGGAGGGTGAAGATCAGCTTGACTTGCTTATCCTTGCTGTCAACCCAAATGCGCCCCCCAAACTGGCGTATCAACTGCTCGGTAATGGCCAACGGGAAATCGTCAAAAATAGCCCCCTGGACACGTTCTTCTTCGGCCAACAGCTTAACCACCGTCTTGATGTGTGTCTTCTCGTCGCTGGCCGCGATGGTGATGGTCTCCTTAGGAGGTGTGCGGCTCAGACAACCTTCGATCAGGGCGACAAGCGCTGCCTGCAACTGCGCCGAACTGGCGCGTATCGCGCGTAGGTCGGCGGGAATCTCCAGCGTGACGTTGGTCACCTTCTCGCCCGTTCGTATTTCCAGCTCGCGCAAAGCATGCAGAAAGGTGTCCTTAAGCGAGACGGCCTTGTACTCAATAGCGGCCAGGCGGGTGGGATTGGTCTGGTGCAAGCGCGAGAAGGATTCCCACAGACTGATTGCCCGATGAAGGCCTTGACGGATAATGCGGGTAAGATCGGCCAGCTCGAAAGGATGTTTAATTCCGCGTTCCAGCCGGTCAGTGAGGGCTTCGGTGTAGTTGGCGGCGAAAGAGAGCGGTCCATTGAGTTCAAAGGTCGCTGCCTCAGCAATGAGTTCAGCCCGCCAGTGATTGTTCTCACGCATTTCAATCACGGTGACCGGTTTTTCCCCGTCGAGTAGTTTGTGGAGGGTGAGTTTCAAACGCCGCTCGGCGGTGACGACATCGAAGCTGCGGCCCGTAAGATCGCCTTTCAGCAAGGCCTGATTAAACTGACTGCCTTCGAGACGATCGTTGGCACACAGTGAGACGAAATCTTCTTTGTCCAGGCCAAGCACATCTTGCGGACGATAGCTCAATAACTCCGCGGCCTGATCATTGGCGTAGACCAGCTCATCGTCTCGGTCAAACACGACAATGCCGATGCTTGTATTGTCTACGATGGTGCGCCAAATATCGGCGCTAAGCCGTCGAGCGTATCGTTTTTTCCACACCGGGGCCTTCTCCTGCTCTTGTGTCATTGGCTGTGTATCTTATCATATCTCTAAGTGCCCCGCTTGAGGTATTGGCAGACAGCCGCTAGTCTCGTAGAATATGCGGGAGGGACCTTCGCAAGACGGTGATAAGGGGCGACGATGCAAATCGGAATTCTAGCGGATACACACAATCAGATGGACAACACGCGTAAGGCGCTTGATACTTTCGCCGCACGCAATGTGACACGTTTGTTGCACTGTGGAGACATCACCACAGTTGCCGTGGTCGAGCTATTTGAAGGAACCCAGACGACCTTCGTTTTTGGCAACATGGACCGCTTTCACTCCGATTTGATGAACACAGCCAAACAGCTCATGGGGATGGGATCAGCCGGTTATTCCTATACTGCCGAATTGGGAGGTGCCCGCATTGCCATGACACACGGCAATGATGAAGTGCAGCTCCTCCAGTTTGTGCAGAGCGGCGACTATGACTATGTGTTTCACGGCCATACCCACCGCCGCCGAGATGAGATGGTCAACAACACCCGAGTGATCAATCCGGGGGCACTAGGCGGGCGCCGGGCAGAATCGCGCTCGATTTGCATTCTCGATCTAGAAACGGACGATCTGGAGTTTATTGAGATCGCTGATGACTAAGGCGCGTCTGGGAATAAACGCTGCCTGAGTAGGGTCCAGAACCAGTTTACCTCTTCCACCTTCAAGGCGTTCATCAACCCAAAATAGAGCCCTGCACCAACCAGCGCTGGCAAGAAGACACGCAATCCTTCATCCAACAGGCCAGTCCCAGGCAGGATTTGCGTGACACTCCAAGAGATGCCATAGGCCACCCCACCCATGACGGCTGCAGCGGTACAGGTCAGCAGGGTAGTGCGCATGATTCCATGCTCCTGCATTGAGCCAATTTGCCTAAGCAGCAGCACCGCAGAGATCAACATGTGCAGCAGCAGCTTGACCGAATCGGCGATCATCAGGCTGTATAGGCCAAACGGTTCGATCAAGATGATCGCTAGCGCAAGATAGAATACGATGGTGTAGACGCCAATCAAAGCCGGGGTGAGCGTGTCTTGTCGCGAGTAAAACGTAAAGACCAACAGAAGATCGACTGCGGCAAAGGGCAGCCCTAACAGATAGAGTTGTAGCGCGGTAGCGGTGACCTGTGTGTCATACGGCGTAGACGCGCCCCACTCAAACAGCAGTTGGACAGTCGGTACCGCCAGCACAAATAGACCAATCGTGGCGGGGATGATCAAGACGAGGGTCAGGCGGATGCCACGCGCCAGAGTAGCCTTGAAGGCGTCTCGACTCGAGGCATCGCTGCTCTCAGCCGCCGCAAACATCGATAGGGTGGGGAGTACGGCAAAGGAAATAGCCGTAGCAACCAGGCCCTGAGGGAATTGACGCAAGGTTGTCGCGTATTCCATCCAAGAGATGCCACCTTCCCCAGTGGTGTAGGTCGCGAGGTTATAGCTAACCAAGCGAGCCACCAAGACATCAATGACCAGTCCGATCACGATCGGGGTATAGAGGATTAGTACGCGGCGCATCTCAGGATGATAGAGCTTGAGACTACTCCAGATGCGCATTCCCCGCAGCCCCGGCAGCAAGAGCAGCACCTGTAGTATCGACCCGATGAGCAGACCCACCGCCATCGACGCAATACCGAGTTGGTCATGCCACAAGATCGTTGCGCCCACCATCGCTGCGTTGTAAATTGCGCTGATGAAGGCTGGGAAGAAGAAGCGCTCAAAGGAGTAGAGTAAACCAGACAAAACAGCAGCGATACTCAAGAAGACCAGGGCAGACGATGTGATGCGCAGCAGGTGGCCCGCCTGTGATAGGGTCTCGGCCGGGGCACTGACAGACAGCAGAAAGGCGACTTGCGTCGGGAGAAGTTGGGTGATTAGGACGATTGCCGATGTCACAACAACGATCAGGCTTAACAGCGCGCTGACTAATCCCCACAAGCGCTGCTGATTTTCATGGCGCAGTTCGCTGAAGATGGGCACCAAGGCGCTGTTAACCAGACCGCCCACCAGCAGATCAAAGAGATTTCTCGGGACTAATTGGGCGATGTTAAACGCATCGACGACTGCCCCAGCTCCGAAGAAGGCCGACTTAACGCTCTCGCGAGCTAGACCCAACACCAGGCTGATCCCCTTGCCCAAAGAGACAATCGCCGCATTGCGCGCGATCGTGACCGTATCGCGCGCTTCCGTCAAGGAATCATTTGGATCAATCGCCAGCGGCTCTGCGCTCATGGGTTTGTCGCTGTGTGGTATCCTCTTCAAGTGAGAAAGCTGTGAGATTGTACTGTGGCCTACAGATCAGGGGCAACCTGCTATTTTGCACTGCCTCCCGACCGTTCAAGCAACTTGATTGCAGCGAACCATGACCCTTGACACCTACACCGTGGACAACTTACTCGATCAGCTGCGGGCACTTGGCGAGCCAGAACGCTGCTTCAATCCCTATCTTGACGCACACGGGCGCGACTCCGAGCGACGCAGCGCCAACCTCAGGCGCTACTTGCTCGATATGGGCGACCGCCAGCCTGATGTGCTGCTGTTGTTCGAAGCGCCTGGCTACCGGGGTTGCAGGGTCAGCGGGATACCTGTGACGAGCGAACGCATCATGTTGGTTGAAATCGAGAAGTGGAAGCTGTTTGGGAACGGCTATCAACGCGTCAGCAAGCGGTCGGACGGGATTGCCGAGATGACGGCGACGATTCTTTGGAAGGCTTTGATTGAGATCGCGGATCAACCTCCATTGATTTGGAATACCTTTCCCCTACATCCCTTCGATCCACGCAAAGGCGAGCTTTCAAATCGCACACCGATGCGGCGTGAGCAGCGCTTAGGCTATCCCTTGATTGAGCAGGTGATTGCTCTGTTTGATCTTGAAACGATTGTGGGGGTAGGACGCACTGCACAGCGTGCCCTGACCGATTTGCGTATCCATCATATTGAGGCCCGCCACCCTGCACAGGGTGGTAAAGCAGATTTTGTTGCAGCCATGCAGGAAATCTACGGACAATAGCCGCTAGCGGTTGAGCGCAATGGGAGTCATGTCCACTTCATCTTCGCCTACATCGCGGCGTTTTTCTTCCTGCTTGCGATGGCGGATCACTTCTAGTGGAACGTAGACGGCTGTACGTGAGCCTTTGCCGATCTCAGATTGGATCTCCAAGCGCCCTTCAATCAGTGTGGCACGTTCTTGCAGATTTACCAGTCCCAGGTGGCCCTCGCGTTTTCGAGAGTCCTCAATAGCTCTGTCTACGTCAAAGCCACCCCCATTGTCAGAGACTTCCAAGACTAGCTCGGTGTTGGTGATGAAGCTCCGCACCGTGATCAATTCCGCTTTGGCGTGCTTGCGAGCGTTGTTGGTGGTCTCTAAAACGATCGAGAAGAGGGTTTGGGTGGTGTGGGCGTCAAGAACATCGTCACAGCGTGGATCGAAGTCGACCGCGACTTCTTGCTGATAGGTTTCTTTCATCCGCAATGCCAACTGCTGCAAGGCCGGTTCGAGACCGCTCTCCAATGCCTTGGGCCGCAGTTCAAACAACATCGCCCGGATTTCCTTGGTCGTTCGGCGTGCCATATCCTCCACATGGTAGAGTTCTTCGGCGGCGCGCTCTGGCTTCTTTTCCAACAATTTTCGAATGTAGTTCAACCGCATGGTGATGGCAGAGACGCCCTGGGTTGGGCCGTCGTGTAATTCACTCGCTAGTTGGGCACGGGCGTCCTTTTCAACCTGGACGATCCGGTCACGTTGATCAAGGAGGTCGCTGTAAAGGCGGGCATTGTGCAGTGAGGCGGCGGTCTGGTTAGAAACGGCACGCATGAGCTCGATGTGGCCAGCGCTGAAAGCGTCTTCTCCTTCGGCGCCGATGAGCATCACACCATAGAACTCGTCGCCCATCTTGAGGGGCAGCGAGAGAACCGTGCCGCATTTAGAGAAGCTCTCGAACAGCCGCAGCTCCGGATCACTTGATGGGCTGCGCGAGATCGCTGGGGCAGACTTTGTCACAGTCTCACCGATAGCCCCTGCGATACCCGGTACCGCCACCCAGAGATCCGAGCGTCCTACTGAGTTCGAGCGCTGCGTGACACGCAACAAGACATCAACATCTTCACCTTCGTTCGAGAAGAGCATCACGACGCCATAGAGCGGGGAGGCAACCCCCACCCGGTTGAGTCCCTCTAACCCAAACATCAGAGACGAATGCAGCACCCGACGTGGGTCGAGCCGAGAGGCACTTAATACGTTGGCCATTTCATAGACCACTTGAAGAAAGCCCACCGCACGCTTTGAGAGCTGATCGGCCCGTCTCTCCTGCTCTTCCAGAGCGATCACGCGAGCGGGATCATCTCTCAGCAGGCCTACCAGGGGACCCATCGCGGCAATGCCGATCACACTGGCCAATAACCAGGGCAGCAGTTCTGGTGGTGGGAGGCCGCTGCTGATGATAAACACAATCGGGTAAATCAGTGCGGTGCTTAGGCTAGCCGCCAAACCGCCTTGCCAGCCGAAGTAAAGCCCTGCCGTCAGGGCGGGTATCAAACCGATCCAGGCGAGGCGCAAGTCTCCAGTGGATGCAGCACCCAAGGTAATCGCGACGTCGGCCACAATAGCACCAATAGTGTAGATTTGAGTCCACCGTTCCAACAAAAGGAAAATCAAGACGAGTAGGTTAGAGATAACAGCGAGGATTGTCAGCGAGAGTAGGGTCGGTCGCTCTGCAAGCCCCGGCTGTGTGAGCATCTCAATCAGTAAGCCGAGTGCTGGCAGCCAGCGTAGTCCAAATAGTGCCCATTCGCGACTCGTGGCGGGGAGTTGTTTCGTCACAGTAGCCTTCTATCGATCAGACGGATATACGATGAGCTCGAACAGTCAACAAAGAAAAACGGCAGCACCCATCTAGGTATTGCCGTGTCATGTCTTCTCTGTGGGCGCAAAGGGACTCGAACCCCTGACCTCACGGATGTGAACCGTGCGCTCTAACCAGCTGAGCTATGCGCCCGTGTGCTGTTCGCAACATTATAGCAGTCGATCTGAGACATGACAAGATGGGTATACAAACATCTTCCTGCCCACAGTGTACCGTAATTCCTCATGGCTGCAAGATGACTCTAGGCCTACAAGCGGGGGTTCACGGGTCCACTTTGGG
>JAADYZ010000418.1 GCA_010092775.1 Chloroflexota bacterium | reverse complement strand
GGGTGGGAGCGCAGCCGCTCGTGGTCGATCCAAGCCGGCGCTTGGGTTTTGCCTATTCGAACGGCGATCTCCATATCCAGACCATCGACCCATCTTCAGGGCGGCCTGTCTTTCTGGCCAAGGCGCAGTTGGCCCTTGCGAGCCTCGGCCCGAATATTGATTTGCTGATCAGCCCGGAAGGTCGGACCTTGCTTGCGGGCGGCAGCGATCATCGCCTGGCGCTGGTCGGAGCCGAATAGCACCAGCCCACCATCCAGGGCTGGGCTGGTGCTGCACGGCGTCGGTCTAGCGAGCCAGATACCCGCCATCGACTGGATAGTAAGCACCAGTCACAAACGAGGCTTTGTCGGAGCACAGCCACACCACCATCTCGGCTACCTCGCGTGGTTCGCCTAAGCGGCCAATCGGGTGCAGCGAGACCAGCATGTTGTAGCTGTCTGGGTCGTCCTCCAATGCTGAAATCAACGGGGTGCGGATGAAGGCAGGCCCGACACTGTTGACACGGACACCCTGGGCAGCGTATTCGAGCGCGGCGTTCTTGGTCAGGCCTACTAAGCCGTGCTTGGCCGATACGTAGGCGCTTGCCCCAGGAAAGCCGACCTGCCCCAGGATCGATGCGATGTTGACGATTGCGCCGCCATCATTTTCGAGCATGGCCGGGACTTGATACTTGATCCCGTAGAAGGGGCCCGACAAGTTAATGCTAATGACGCGCTGCCAATTCTCAACCGTCATGTCGTGCGGCGGCATTTGATCACCGCCGATGCCAGCGTTGTTCACCGCTGCATCCAGGCGACCGTACTGTTCGGTGGTCTTCTTAACCAGCGCTTCGACTGCCGCGGGGTCCGATACGTCGCATTGGACGTATATCGCGTCTCCGCCTGCGTCCTTGATGCGTTTGACGGTCTCTTCACCGCCCTCGTCATCGACGTCTGAGACGACTACCTTGGCACCCTGCTCCGCGAAGAGCTCCGCGATTGAGCGACCAATACCAGATCCGCTGCCTGTAACGAGCGCGACCTTGCCATCAAAATCTGCCATGATATGCAAAACCTCCAAATAGGTTGCTTGACGTTAAATCGTTCGTTGAAATGGTAAGCGCTGTCGTTCAATGCCAGGAAGCGACACTGCCTCGACGGTGGAATGCAAGATAGATGAGGTGCCAATCCTAATGATCGGCCAAGAGGATATGCCAAATCATCCCACTGCGCTTGAACCACTTTAGAGTTTAGGAGGTGCTACCGCTGCTTTGCACCCGCTATTCTGCCCATCGCTAGGGCTAAGTGGGGAAGTGCTCACCTAGCCATGCCAACAAGATGCGATTGGTGAACGCTGGATTATCCTGGTTGGCATTATGAGCGGCATCGGGTATGACCTCGTAGCGTAGGGGGGTCTTGCCCTCTTCGCGCACTTTAGCGGCCCACTTTGGCGCGTCGCGGCTGATGGTACCTGTTCGGTCTTGGTCGCCATGGGTGATGAGCAAGGGCACGTCGATGCTGTGGCCGGGCAAGCCCTCAGTGGTCACCCCAAGGGTCACGCCAGTCCAAATCGCTGCGAAGCCATCTGGCCCCACCAGTTTGATCGCCTCACGCACGTAGGGGCGCACCTCGTCGTCCAGGGTGGTGCGTTGGGCGACGAGATTCACGAAGTTCTTATAGGGCCACCAGCGCAAGATCGGCAAACTCAGCTTGAGTGCGGCGACTTCCAATGCGCTGTAGGGCTGCGCGATATTGAGCGAGCCAATCACGCCGATGCCGAGAACCCGCTCAGGCGCCTTCAGATAGACATGTTGCGCGATGAAACCACCCAGAGACTGCCCGACCAGGATCGCCTTATCGATGCCTTCTTGGTCGAGGATTGCTAGCATGTCGTCGGCAGCATCTTCTAACGAGAATTCGATCCCGACAGGCTGAGACAGCCCATGCCCGCGCGAGTCCCAGACCAGCACGCGGTAGGTGTCGATCAACGCGGGCACCTGATCGTTAAACATGCGGTGGTCCATCGTCGCACCGTGCATCAAGGCGACTAGTGGCGCGTCACGTGGCCCACCCATCCAGTAGTGCAGCGGGCAGCCCTTCCGTTCGAGAACGGATTGGCTTAATCCTGCTGCTGTTGAGGCATAGCGTTGGGATGGCATAGACGCTCCTTTATGGAAGAATGGCGAGTGGGTCCTATTTTGGAGGGTAGACCTTATGCGAAAAATCCCAATTAAAGGGGGATGGTGCTCCATCCCCCCAACGACTGCCGAATTAACCGATACGCTGGACGACTTCCATACCGAGCGCACCAATCAACCCGGTGATGAGCACACCTGCGATGCCTTGCAGGGTTAGGGCCAAGCCGTCGGCGGTGAATTGCAGGATCAATCCGGCGGCGATCAGAAACAGCGCCGCGATCAATCCGGCAAGCGCCCCACCTACAATACTGCTGAGGATACTCTTCTTGCCTTCTTTGCGCGTTGCGACATAGTGAATCCCGGCGAACATGGTCGCGAAGGACCCAATACCCAGAGCGCTGATTCCGGGTAAGGTCACGGCTATGAAGCCCGAGATAAAGCTCACAACCAGGGCCACTAACCCCCAAATCACCCCGCCGCGAATCATCGCTTTTGTATCTAGTTCCATCTGCAAGCCTCCCTTGCGCTAGATCAAGTCTGCCTGGGATTATAACCGACGAAACTGCCCAGGAACGACGGCCCGAAGGCCACGTAGGAAAGCTCTAACTCGGCGGCGTGAAAAGCCTCTTCATATTGCCTGCGGCTGAAGAGGCCCAGTTTATGGCGTTCGCGCCAGGTCTGGATTTCACCAGGGCGCGCCACCATGAAATGAAAGTCCAGCAGCGAGCAGCCATCCTCAATTTGCGACACATGGTAGCGAGCGATCTTCAGGTTGGGCAGGTCCCAGCTTGCGCCAAAGACTGTTCCACTGTCGCGCCC
>JAADYZ010000417.1 GCA_010092775.1 Chloroflexota bacterium | reverse complement strand
CGCCAGGTCAGCGGTCTCTTGAGGGGGCACTGTCGGACTGGGGGTGGCTTGGCAGGCTGCAAGCATGGTCGCCAGTGCAACTAGCCCGATGCGGGCCTTAACCTGCATGATCGGCTTCCCACTGGCGAATGGCAGGAAGCACACCGTCAACGCTCTCAACCGCCTGCCACAGCGTCATGTCGCTTGCCCTGATGTAACGGCCATCACCGTAGAATTGCCACAATAAGTCGGCCCAGGCTTGGCCAACTAGCACAAAGGGACGCGGTGGGACCTCGCCTACTTGCACGAGATTCCACGTGAGCATCAATTCTGTGAGGGTTCCCAGGCCACCCGGCAACACGACGCCAGCGTCACAGGCCAAAATGAGATGCAGCAGCCGCTCGCGCAGGCTGGCGAAGTGGACGACTTCCGTCACAAATGGGTTTGCGCCACCGCGCATTCCGCTCGACTCAAACAATTCCACCGTCACGCCGATCACCTGTCCGCCCGCTTCATTAGCCCCTTGGCTAACGCCCTGCATCGTGCCACCGTAGCCTCCATTCATCACGGCGAATCCGGCTTCCGCGAGCTGCCGCCCCAAGCTGCGGGCCTGCTCATAATCCGCTGATCCTGCTTCGCCACGTGATGATCCGTAGACTGCGACCACTTTGCGCTTGTTCAAAACAAGTCTCCCTCCACCGATCGAATGTCGGCATCTTACCACGAAACGCAGGCTGTGAACATCCTTCAATCGCAGGCTGAGCGCCGCCTATCCGCCTGGAATTCTGATTTGACTTTGCTGGGTCCGGTTGGTAGCATTAGCAAGCTAAAAAATATTGTGCGCATACCAAAAAACGCACTCTTATCAAGAGAGGTTGAGGGACCGGCCCGATGAAGCCTCGGCAACTCGCAGCACAGCGCTTAGAGCATGTGCTGAAGGAGTGCCAAGTCCGGCGGAGAGGAGATCGCCTTTCCGGAAGATGAGAGAAGACATCACACGGACACGCCACGCCTCTCTACGCCCTGCGCTAAGAGGCGTTTTTTGATGCCGATTGAAGCTAAACCGCCAAGGAGAATGACAGCATGACCACCCGCAACATCGTTGTAAGTTCAGCACGTGGCCCCCACGTAGAGCAACTGCCGGTAGAGATTGTAGAACGCAAGGGGATCGGCCATCCAGATAGCATCTGCGATGGCATCGCCGAGCGCATTTCCGTCGAGTACACGCGCTGGTGCCAGGAAAACCTCGGTGCGCCACTGCATCACAACTTCGACAAGGTGCAGCTCGTCGCCGGTGAGACGGACGTGCGCTACGGCCACGGCCAGTTGATCAAGCCGATCCGCATCCAGATTGCCGGGCGTGGCACACCCGTCACTCCCGATGGCCGTATGGTCCCAATGGACGCGATTGCCATCAAAGCGGCTAAGACCCACATTCGAGAGACTCTGAAGTATCTTGATCCAGATGTGCACTGTGTGATTGACTCTTACGCCGGCCGTGGCGCCAGCGAGCTGATCCACGCTGTAGATCAGATTACGTCAAACGACACCAGTTTCGGTTGTGCACACTGGCCCCGCTCTGGCCTGGAGCGCTCCGTTTATGAGACAGCCCAGTACATCAACTACGATCTGCTAGAGCAATTCCCGATCGGTGAGGATGTCAAGGTGATGGGTGCCCGCTTCGGTGGCCAGATCGTCCTGACCTGTGCCATTCCCTTCATCGCCCCGCAAGTGGCCGACGCAGCGGCCTACATCGAGGCAAAGAAAGCCGTTCATCAAGCGGTTGAAGCCTTTGCCAAAGACATCGACAGCCGTGTCGCACGCGTCGATGTGAACACCGCTGATGAAGATGGCACTGACAACGTTTACTTGACGCTCACAGGCACCAGTGCAGAACAAGGTGACGATGGCTCGGTAGGTCGCGGTAACCGCGTAACCGGCGTCATCACGCCTTTCCGTGCCGCCTCGCTGGAAGCCGCCGCTGGCAAGAACCCCATCAGCCATGTCGGTAAGCTCTACAATGTGCTCTCCCTTGAGGCCGCCCGCGACATCGTCGAGAGCGTTGAGGAAGTTAAGGAAGCTCAAGTCTACATCTTGAGCCAGATCGGCAAGCCACTCGATCAACCGCTGATTGCGACTGCTACCGTGCATGATCAGGACGACGGCGAAATCAGTGAGACAGCCCGCGCCAAAGTCGAGTCGATCCTTGATAAGCACCTCGGCGATATGGTGGGCCTGCGTGAAAAGATGGCCAAGATGGAAGTCAGCCTGTACTAACTAGGCCGGACGACCACAGACAACCGTTCACAGCAATTCTAGCGGCGCTCGCAGTTTAGGGGCGCCGTTTGATATGGTTGGTCTTTCCGGGAACGATCAGCAGGAGGGATTGCAAATGCTCACTCGTCTACTCGCTCGCGGCATCTCGTTGATAGAGACTACAAAGAATTCCCCATACACCTTCACAGCTATGTTTGCCATACTTATGCCATGAAGTGGGACTCATAGACGATGGAGAATGCAAGATGCTTTCAGACTCGACCTTAGGCATCCCTGATGCAAGTTTGGATCGACTGGCCACCCTGTCAACGCGCGACCTGCTGGCCGACCCTACCTATCGGGAAATGCTGTCCTCGCTCGATTGCGATCTGCTGGAGGCTACCTTACCTGAGGCTCGCGCAGCGCTTGAAAACAACTTACCAGCGATTGCGGAACGAGTCGTGGCGGAGTGGGCACTTGACCGAAACCCAATGTCGGCTTACACCCTGGGGAATTGGGTCGTTGCCTTCGCGCGCCAGCCCGATCACATCGAGCAGCTCATTCACTTTCATGATCGGATGCCATCCCAACTGTTCCGAGACGTTCTGCCGGAAATCGTGAGCCTCTTCAATGAGATGCCGCGAGGGGCTGAGGCCTGGAAATATGCCATCACTGTCTTAGGTCTGGTGTTGGCAAGCCGCAGCTAGGTGTTGACCGTCCACAGACGAGGTGGCCACTAAGGTCACCTCGTTTGATTTTGCACCCGCGTTGGCCTAAACTTCAGGGCAGATTCGCAGAGCGTCTTTGACGCGGAAACTGGGTCGGAAGCCCACAATCCAATATCCATTCGAGGGGCTTCCGCAGACGTGAGGAGCACGCAATTATGTCACAAAAAGGCGTTACACCACGTGGTGAGGACTATTCACGCTGGTACAACGATCTGGTCCAATTAGCAGACTTGGCCGATTATGCCCCGGTGCGTGGCTGCATGGTCATCAAGCCCTACGGTTACGAGCTGTGGGAAAACATCAAGAATGCGCTGGACATCCGCTTCAAACAGACGGGCCACAAGAATGCCTACTTCCCTTTGTTCATCCCGATGAGCTTTCTGCAAAAGGAGGCCGAGCATGTGGAAGGTTTTGCACCAGAGCTAGCCGTGGTCACGCATGGTGGCGGCAAGGAACTCGAAGAGCCCTTGGTAGTCCGTCCGACCTCCGAGACGGTGATTGGGCACAGCTTCTCACAGTGGATTCAATCGCATCGCGATCTGCCCTTGCTTATCAATCAGTGGGCCAATGTGGTCCGCTGGGAACTGCGTACGCGCCTTTTCTTGCGAACCACCGAATTCTTGTGGCAAGAAGGACACACCGCGCACGCGACCGCTGAGGAGGCCGAGGCTGAAACCATGCAGATGCTCGACATCTACGCAGATTTCGCCCGCAACGAGGCTGCCATTCCAGTGATTAAGGGCCGCAAGAGCAACCAGGAGAAGTTTGCTGGGGCCGAAGCCTCCTACACTATTGAAGGCATGATGGGTAACGTGTGGGCACTTCAAGCGGGCACGTCGCATTATCTCGGCCAGAACTTCGCCAAGGCCTTCGACATCAAGTACCGCGACGAGAACAACGAGCAGGAATACTGCTACACAACTTCTTGGGGCTTGAGTACCCGCATGATTGGCGCGATCATCATGGCGCACGGCGATGATACTGGCTTGCGCCTGCCCCCAAGGTTGGCACCGATCCAGGTGGTGATCGTGCCTATTTTCAAGAACGAGGAGCAAAAGGGCCCCGTCCTCGAAGCCGCTCACCGCATCGCTGAAACCCTACTGACCGTCAACATCCGGGTCCACGTCGACGCGCGCGATGAGAAGCCCGGCTTCAAGTTCAACGACTGGGAGATGCGAGGTGTTCCGCTGCGTATGGAGATTGGCCCGCGCGACGTAGAGAGCGGCACCGTGGTGCTTGCTCGCCGTGATCGTCCAGGCAAGGAAGGAAAGTCAACGGCCAAACAGGATGAAATCCGCGCTGCGGTAACCCGTACCCTCACCGAGGTGCAGTCGGGTTTGCTTGAGCAAGCGACCACCTTCAGAGATGCGCATCTTCATGAGGCGAACAGCCTTGAAGAACTGAAGGAGAGCATCGACACCGAAGGCTGGGCGCTGCTGCCCTACGATGGCTCAGCCGAAGCTGAAGCCAAGATCAAAGAGGAGACCAAGGCATCCTCGCGCTGTTTTCCCCTTGAAGGTGGTGACGTTGAAGAGGGGACCAAGTGCGCCATCACGGGGCGTCCTGCCGTCGGCAAGGCCTACTTTGCCCGGGCCTATTAGGCTTGGGCAGCAATAGGCTGGGCGGCCTACGCCGCAGATAGTGACCCATGCCGACCCTTCGCCATTGGCTTGACAACGAATTAGACCGTCTGGTTCAGCGCGGGAAGCGCGAGTTGGCTGAGGCCTTTGTTGATTTCAATCAACGCTATTTTGAACCTGACTATGAGGGGGCACTGGCCGCCATCGAACCGCTTTACAACCTGATCCATCTGACCCATGAGCCGCTTTGGTCAGCCGTGGTGGGCTACTACCATGCCTCGGCCAACCTGGCCTGGAAAGGCGACCTGGCAACGGCATGGCGGCAGAGCAACAACGCCTATGTGCAAGCAGCCCAGCAGCGCGGCCAATTCGATGCCTTGACGATCTACTTGCAGGAACTGCTCCTGTCCGCGCACCTCAGTGTTGATGGTCCCGGTTATGCGGTAGAGGTGCTCGCCGCCCTAGAGAGCATGCCCAGGCCACTGCCTGAAGACGTGCAACAGCGCATCAACCTGATCAAAGCGCAGGCCTTCGCCGCACAGGGCCATCCCTGTCTCTTATACACATCT
>JAADYZ010000416.1 GCA_010092775.1 Chloroflexota bacterium | reverse complement strand
ATAATTGGACAGACCGTCTTTCTTTCGCTAGGGTAACGAACGATAGACCTGCAACGGTCCGCTTTGAGCGGGGTTGTGTCACACGAGTCAGCAGAGCATGGAGAGGCCTAATGGAAAATCGACTTGTTACCCTGGATCGTCTGATCTTGAAGCCCGGCGACCTCGAGATGAGCCTGCCGATCGCCCTGACGGCGGTGATTGTCGTGCTTTACAGCGTGATTGGCAGTCTGTATGCTATCAACACGCCGCTCTGGCAGGCCCCCGATGAACCCGCCCACTATGCCTATGTGCGGCAGGTGGCGGAAGGCGGCTGCTGCCCTCTGATGCAGCCCAGTGACTGGGACGCCGATGCCCTAAGCGCGGCGGTCTCAGCAGGCTTCCCGGCTGGAACAGACCTCAACGCCATCAGCTATCAAGACCACCAACCGCCGCTCTATTATCTGGTCGCCTCTCTGCCTTACCTTGCCACAGGCGGCAATCCCATCGCCATCCGCTTCCTGTCAGTGGCCTTCGGAGCAGGCACCGTGATTGGCGTCTTTCTGATCGGCTTCCGGCTGTTTCCCCGTCGCCCGATGATTGGTGTCGCTGCCGCGATCTTCGTGGCCTTCTTGCCTCAGCATCTCGCCATCATGGGCAGCATCAACAACGACAGCCTGGCCGGGATAATCCTGGTGATGGTCATCACAGTGACGCTCTATTACGTCGGTAACCCCATCCATGATTCATCGGAATTTGGGCCGAACGCGCCCCTGCACATCAGCCATCGCCCTCATGCCCTGGCGCTTGGTGCGCTGGTTGGGGTGGCTTACCTCACCAAACTGACCATTTACGGCCCAGCCACCCTGGCCGTCGCAGCAGCGATTTTGTGGCGCTGGCGCGGCGAAGGGCATGATGGGCGCTGGCTGGCCCAACAGATCGCTTGGGCCGCTGGGGTCGCCCTACTGATCGGCGGGCTGTGGTGGGGTCGCAATCTGGTTGTATACGGCGGGCTGGATTTGCTTGCGCAGGGTGCGCATCGTGCCGCTGTGATCGGCCAACCCCTCACAGCCGATTTGATCGGACAGGTAGGCCTGCTGGGTTACCTGGGGCAGGCCATCACGACCACGTTCAACAGCTTCTTCGGTCAATTCGGCTGGATGGCTGTGCCGCTGCCGCGCCGTGAGTATGGGCTGATCCTGGCTTTTCTGATCTTCTGTGCGGTCGGTCTGATCCTTGGGTGGCGCAACCCTGAACGTGAGCCGCGCCAAGCTGCCCAACGCGCCGGAACGTCCATCCTGGCGATCGTAGCGGCCATCAGCCTGATTGGCTACATCACTTACAATCTGACCTTTTTGCAATTGCAGGGCCGCTATCTCTTCCCACTGCTGGCGCCGCTGGCCGTGCTGCTAGCCGTCGGGTTGTCTGGCTGGGCGGGGTTTGTCCAGCGCAGACTGCCCAAACTGGGCAAATGGGTCGCCTGGCTGCCGGTGATCCTGCTGAGTTGGTGGCCGCTTTACGCGTTGTGGGCACTCTATCGCCATCTGATCCCCAACTTAAGCTAGCCGCAGCGCGATGAAGTTCGGCTTATACGTCCCCAATTTTGGGGCCTGGGGAGACGCGGCGGCTCTCATGAATCTGGCCGAGCGAGCTGAATCATCCGGCTGGGACGGTGTCTATCTGTGGGACCACATCGCCCCGCCCACCGTGATCGGCATGAAGAACGGCGACTTCGTCGATCCCTGGGTGGCCCTCGCAGCGATGGCAACACGCACCGAACGGGTCCGGCTGGGCACACTGGTCACGCCACTGCCCCGTCGGCGCGTCACCAACCTGGCCCGCCAGACCGTCTCCGTCGATCGGCTTTCCCAGGGTCGCCTGACCCTGGGGGTGGGGATCGGCGGTGGGCCGGACGAATTCGACAACCTGGGAGAAGAGAGCGCGGCCAAAATCCGCGCCCGTCAATTGGATGAAGGCCTCGACCTGCTGACCCAGTTGTGGAGCGGAACAGAGATTCAGTTCGACGGTGAATTCAATCGCATCAGGCGGGCGCAGTT
Organism: Chloroflexota bacterium; assembly: GCA_010092775.1. Classification (GTDB taxonomy): domain Bacteria; phylum Chloroflexota; class Anaerolineae; order Aggregatilineales; family UBA3940; genus TC-71. Next base: position 448 of record JAADYZ010000416.1, on the reverse strand, counting down.
TCTACCCCAGGCGACCCAGCAGCCGCGCGTTCCGATCTGGGTGGGCGGCGTCTACCCGGCCAAAGCACCGATGCGGCGCATGGCCCGCTGGGACGGCATGTTCCCCGTGATGACCGCTCGGGAACCGGCTGCACGGCTGACACAGTTGAAGGAGTCCATCGACTTTGTGCGGGCTGAGCGTGAAAAACACGCGCGCTCCGGGACCTTCGACATCGCTTATACCGGCGTCAGCCGCGATGGCAGCACAGCCGATACGCTGCGCCTGGCCGAGCAAGTCGCGGCGTTGGGCGTCACATGGTGGCTGGAGGCCATTCAGCCGCAGCTTTATGGCTTCGATTCCAACGACCCCGCTGCCCGAACCCCGATCCTGTAACGTGTCAAGCTTGGTCCGCCCCGCCCCTGAGGAATCTCTTCAGCACGCAATTCCATCTGTCTCTTATACACATCT
>JAADYZ010000415.1 GCA_010092775.1 Chloroflexota bacterium | reverse complement strand
CCCGTCAATGTGTCTTGTTTCTGACATAAACCACCTGATAATGACTTAAGATATATGTAAGTTACCGGAAACCGTAGTGAAACAGCCAGAGAAGTGCTCAGGCATTATGAAACCCTTCTAGCTGTTATGCTGCATCTCATCATGAGTATATGCCGACTAGAATAACCGGTCAAGCAGACGGAACACGGCTTCATTATAGTTTTTCGCCCATAATCGCGCAAAGATGCGCTTGAGAGCATACGTTGATTCGCGGTACACACACAAGTGTGCAAGATGTCAGCCTTTACCTCCACATTCCCTTCTGCAATACTAAGTGCAGCTACTGCGCGTTTAATGTTTATACTAACATGGAAACGCATTATGAGCGCTATGTATCGGCGCTCTGTCGTGAGATCGAACAGGTGGCGGCGGCTCGCCCTTCCAATCACCGTGCCGCGGCCCACACGCTCTATATCGGTGGCGGCACGCCTTCGCTGCTGGAGCCGGACCAAATCTCAAGGTTGATCGAGACATGTCGGCGTGCGTTTGATCTGCGCCCTAACGCCGAGATCACAATGGAGTTCAATCCGGGCACCCTTAGCCTCGCGAAGGCACAGGCCTATCGTGAGGCAGGTGTTAACCGGGTGAGCCTGGGTGTCCAATCAGCCCATCAAAAAACGCTTGATCTATTCAATCGTGGACATAGTTTCGCAGATGCTGAGGTGACCTATTCGCTGGCCCGGATGGCTGGCTTCGACAACATCTCGCTCGATCTGATCTATGGCGCACCCTATCAAACCTTGACGGAATGGGCTGCCACACTCGAAACTGTGCTTGCCTGGCAGCCTGAGCACTTTTCGATGTACGGCTTAACTCTGGAGCCCAAGACCGCCCTCAACGCCTGGGTACAGAGTGGTAGAGTAGCTGCCCCCGACGACGATCTAGCCGCCGACATGTACCAACTGGCGCGGCAGAAAGCACAATTTGCAGGCTTTCATCACTATGAGATTTCCAACTGGGGATTGCCTAGCCAGGAAAGTCGACACAATCAACAGTATTGGGCAAGCCTCCCTTACTATGGCTTTGGGGCTGGTGCTTATGGCTATGTGAATGGGTTGCGTTGGTGGGTGCTGCGCCCCGTGCGCCACTACATTGAGCGCGTCGAGGGCACAACGGTTGTCGAGTGGCCACGCTCACCGGCCACCGAGGGCTTTGAGTTGATCGATCAGGAGATGGCCCAGGCTGAGTTCTTGATTTTTGGTTTGCGTCAGATCGACGCGGGTGTAAGTGTGACGGAGTTCAAAGAGCGGTTTGGCCAGAGCCTTTGGGATGTCTACGGGGATGAGTTGCTGTATTGGAAAGAGCGCAGCTTCCTGCATCTGGACGGAGATCGTGTTCGGTTGGCCGAGTCGGCCTACCTGGTGAGCAACGTCATTCTGGCGGATTTCATGCCAGATACAGTGGACGAAGCCTGAGCTAAAATTGGCGCTTGAGCAAGTAGTCAACCAGATTGCTGAGGATTTCGTAGGTTTCTGGCCGTGCTTCCGTTCGCTGGAGATAGTCGAGCGTTTTCTGTGAGTAATCATCAGCCATCTGTTCGGCGTAGTCGCGTGCCCCTAGGTCATCAAGCAAGCTCACGATGTGTCCCGCCGTCGCTTCATCAAGCTCCCCTTGCTGCGCGTACAGCTCACGCATTTCTAGGCTGTGGGTCAAACCGTAAACGACGGGTAACGACTTCTTGCGCTGGTGAATATCGTGTGCGGCACGCTTGCCCGTCTGCTCTGGGCTTCCCCAAATATCGAGTACATCATCAATCACTTGAAAGGCCATCCCAAGATGCTCGCCGAACAGACGATAGTTGTTCGCGGTCTCTTCGGCGGCTCGCGCAGCAAGTGCGCCCATGTAGCAAGCTGCCGATAGTAAGGCAGCCGTCTTGCCGCGAATCATGTCCAGATACGCTTCCGGTGTTACCAAGTCTTGTGCTTCAAACAGCATATCCAAATGCTGGCCGGTCGTCAGGCTCACACAAGTCTCGTTCAAAATGAAGAGTTGGCGTGCTGCCAGTGCCCAATCCTCAACTGACTGTACCCGAAAGATCGCCAATTGGGCCATCGCAAACATCGCGTCGCCCGCGTTGATAGCCTGCTCTTCCCCCCAGACGTTCCACACCGTCGGGCGCCCGCGCCGGGTTGGGCTCTTGTCCTGGACATCGTCGTGGATCAATGAGAAGTTGTGGATCAGTTCAACAGCGGCAGCGGCTGGCCGCGCGGCTTTATAGGCTCCGCTGACACCCTCCGCACAGAGTAAGCAGATCAGAGGACGAAGGCGTTTACCCGTGTTCTGCGGATCGAGTTCGCCTTTCGGGTTTACCCAGCCCATATGATAATGCATCATGTGATAATATTGCGGTGGCGGATTATCTGCGGGGGTGAGCGCCGTTTGCAGGTCCGCATCAACAACTGGTAGCAGACGGTCAAACGTCTCATCCAGTCTAGCCATTGATTGCTTTGCCTTCGGAGAACAAGGAAGTCTCACGCAGCTCAGCCAGAGTCGATGCGCCGACACACTGCATCGCAATTCGGAGCTGTGCTTTGATCACCTGGATGGTCTCGTCAAGCGCCTCGTAAGAGCTATTCGCAGCGCGTAGGTAGACACCAGCCATACCACCCAATGTCGCGCCAAGGGCGATGCACTTGGCCACATCAATGCCGTCCTTCAGGCCACCACTTGCAAAGATCGGAAGGTCAGGCGCGCCACCTGCGACCATGCGAATGGTGTCTGCGGTGGGAATGCCCCAATCGGCAAAAGCGCGGGCCACCCGAGCGTGGAAGGCCGTCGGCGCGCGATGATACTCAACCTCGCTCCAGGACGTACCACCTGCTCCGGCGACATCAATCGCGGAGATGCCCACGTTCTTGAGCTTCCGTGCTGCCGTTTCGGAGAAGCCCCAGCCAACTTCTTTCGCAATCACCGGGACTTCAAGAACCCTGGTGACTTCTTCAATTCTGTTGAGCAGGCTGCTCCAGTTGGTGTCGCCTTCTGGCTGTACCGCCTCCTGAAGCACGTTAAAATGCAAGATCAATGCGTCCGCTTCAACCATATCGATCGCCCGCCTGCACTCGTCTGGGCCGTAACCATAGTTGAACTGCACCACGCCTAAATTGGCAAACAGTAGGATATCTGGTGCGACTGAGCGAACCTGGAACGTTGGTATCAGGTCACTGTGCTCAATCGCAGCGCGCTGTGAACCCAGCCCCATCGCCATGCGATGAACCTGGGCGGCTTCGGCCATCCGCAGGTTGAGCTGCTGGGCTTCCTCTGTGCCGCCTATCATCGACGAGATGAGTAAAGGCGCGTCCAGCTTGCGACCAAACAACTCCAGGCTGAGGTCTACTTCAGACAGGTTGATTTCAGGCACGGCTTGATGGATGAAATAGAGCTTCTCAAGACCTGTGCTCACACGCGGAAACTGGACGTTTTCCTCCAGGTTAATCCGGATGTGATCGGCCTTACGACGGGAGATTTGTGGGTCCGTAACTTCGGTCATGAAGTGGTGTTCCTTCTTGTGAAGTGTAGAGATCATACCCAATCCCAGCGCCGCCCTGCAAGGTGTTTGGCTCTTGCAACAACGTTCTTACAAGCTGAACTCACTTGACGAACCGAAGCGGCATGGTAAACTTCTTGAGACTTTTTGCGTACCCCATTGAGGAGGTCGTGCAGATGGCAAGCACAGAAGAACGTGTACGCGACATTATCATCGAATTACTCGGTGCCGACCCGGCCAAAATTACCCCCAGTGCGCGCTTCCGCGAAGACCTGGAGGCCGATTCGTTAGACCTCGTTGAACTGATTATGGAATTTGAGTCCGAGTTCGGTGGCGAGATTTCTGACGATGAAGCGCAGAATATTCAAACGGTGGGCGAAGCGGTCAACTATATCGAAACCCGCATGCTGGCCGGCAAATAAGCGTACGCCCAAGCGAGTCCAGACAGGTCTAGAGCGACCCTTTAACCGGTCGCTCTGACTGTTTATCCCACCTGCTCGATCGCCTTTACTGCCCCAGCGAGTGCCGCGCCCTCATCGTCCGCATCGATCCAATGAATGGGCAAATCCTGCCGCTGCAACCAGGTGGCTTGTTTCCGGGCCAGGCGGCGGGTCGCCTGGGCAATGCTCTGCTCAAGGGTCACAAAGTCCAACGCGCCGCTCAAATAGTCCCGCAGCTCTCGATAGCCAATCGCGGAAAAAGCAGGCGCACTGAAATCATAGCCCTGTGCCAGCAACGTCTCGACTTCCGCAATAAAGCCGCCAGCCAGCATCTCATTTACCCGTTGATTGATGCGTTGGTCAAGCTGAACCATGTCACGACGCAACCCCATCAGCACTATCTCAAATTCTGTGGGGTCTTGCCCCTTCAGCCTTGAGAAAGGCTGTCCTGTCAATAGATAAACTTCTAGCGCCCGAATGCTGCGCCGCACATTGCGCGGATCGATCCCTTCCGCACTCGCTGGGTCAACCGCGTGCAGTTCATCGTACAGCACCTGATACCCTTCTTGCTCTGCGCGCTGTTCAAGTTGATCCCGCAGTTGGGGATCGGGCGGGACTTCAGGAATACGATAGTTATGGTAAATCGCTGAGATGTATAGTCCTGAGCCACCCACGACGATCGGTATTGACTCACGCGCTGCAATCTCGTGCATCACGTTGTAGGCGAGCGCTTTGTAGCTGCCAAGTGTTACCGTCTCATTCGGGGCAGCCAGATCAATCAGATGGTGGGGAATGCGTCGCCGTTCGTCTGGCGTGGGTTTGGCGGTGCCAATGTCCATTCCGCGATAAAAAGAACTAGGGTCGGCATTGACGATCTCACCACCAACAGCCTCCGCTAGATTGAGCGATAGGCTGGTCTTGCCGACGGCGGTCTGGCCAGCGATGATCACCGCGCGAGGCAGCTTGCCGGTCACGCTGCTGCTGACCGTCCTAGCTGCCAACGCAAAGCAGAAAGCGCGACCGTCAAGAGGAGGGCCCAACAGAAGCCAATGTATCCCCAGCCTAAACCCACCGGGCCGGGATAGTGATCGGCAAATGCGCCCCGTAGCATGAGAAAAGCCCAGCTAGCGAGTGCCAACGCGCCGACAGATAATCCGATCAGCAGACCATCTTGAAAGCCCTCAGGCAAACCATCTATGATCAGGCAGGCCGCGATCCCCAGCCACAAGACAAGGGCAGCCCCAAAGCGAGCCAGATACTGGCTCGGATCAACCCACCAGACCAGAGATGCGACGCCCGCATACGGTGGCAGCATAATCAAGCCGGGTAGGGCAGCCACAGCGCGTAAGCTCCAGCGCAGTAGCAGCGGGCGTATCGAAGAGAAGGATACGGCTAGGGTAACAATCCCCAAGGCCACGGCCAGTCGAAGGAAGTCCGGCAGCAGCCGCAGACCACCAAACCGGACGACCTCCAGCCGTGTGGACCATTCCGCCAAGTCCAGCGCGTTCTGATTCAGGCTGACCACTTCACCCGGAATCCAGGCCCCCCACAGAGCAATCCACATCAGCGCCAGGGCGACGACCCGCAGCGCTGTGAGCTGTTGCCCCCTAGTTTGGCGGGGCGTCCGCAGCGTCGCTGTTGTCATGGTGCTCTGTTTCGGCTGGGAGTGCTGTCGGTATATGCATGCTTTCCAATGTGGTCTGGATCGTCTGATCTTCAGATTGCTGGCTATCGAAGTAATTATCCATATATTCGCTGCGCCGCATTCTGAGCGCCATCGGTGCGCCCACTTGCAAGTCTTCGATTGTCACGTCCTCGCGCGAGTCGAGCGCGGCATAGGCGCGCGCTGCCTCAAACATGGTGAACTCAGCCCGGTTGGAGTGAATCTTGAGCTCCTGCACCAGCCGCAGCCCAGCCTCCTTGATAGATTCAGGCAGAGACACGTCACGGAGAATCGAGCGTGCGTATTCGATATCCTCGCGCGCGTAGAGAGTTTCTTCGTAGAACTGGCGAATGAAAGCGCGTGGATTCTCACGATATTGGCGCACTCGCTCGTAAACCTGCAGCCGTTCCTCGGTGGAGGTCATCCCCGTGACCAGGACACGCAGCCCGAAGCGATCCATAATCTGTGGACGTAGCGCACCTTCTTCGGGGTTCATTGAACCGATCAGCACGAAACGGGAACGATAGGATGCACTAACCGGGCCACGTCTGACTGTGTAGTGCCCCTGTGCGGCTGCGTCCAAGATCGCGTCTGCGATCTCATCCTCCAGCAGGTTAACCTCATCCACGTAGAGGATGTTCTTGTCCGCCCGCGCCAAAATGCCCCGGTTTAGGCGTGCTTGCCCACGCTCCATCGCAATGCGCTCGTTCAGCCCACCAATGACATCTGTCAGGCCAGCGTTCAGAGGAAGTTCCACAAACTTCACCGGCTCAACCCGGCGCAGGCTGTCAGGATCATCCAGATTGGCCTTACACATACTACAATGCCCGTGCTCCATGAATTCGCATTGGGCCGGGTTATCATCGTAGACGCACACCCAGCGTTCGATCATCGGCAGCAGGTCGCCCAGGCCGCGTGCGGCCGTGGTCTTGCCGGTCCCACGTGGCCCGACAAGCAGCACGCCCCCCACATTCGGGTTGATCGCCGCCAGCAGAAGGGCAACCCGCATCTCGACTTGGCCAACCAAACCCATAAAGGGATACGGAACGTGATCAGCAAATCCGAGATCGCGAGCAGGCACATCAGTGATCCGCTTTGAGGAGTGCCGCTCCAGCAGGCGCATCAGCATCGAGCGGTTGGTCGTGCTCGTACCAGCCTCAGACGGTTCACTCTGCATTACAGGCAGGTCGTCAAGGGCTGCGAAGGGGGCCTCTTCGTCCTGCGGGTAGGGATCGTCACTCATGTGCGGCTAATCCATATCGGGACGTTTATCTGAAATGTGTCTGAATACATCGGGGTCCTCTTCTAGAACGTCAATCGTTGAGTAGTCTAGCTCAATAAACATCGGCGGCAAGGGCGACCGAGCAGGCAAGTCTGGTTTTTCTGGATATGGCGGAATGTCGTCACGCAAGTGGCGCTGCACAGCAGCCCGCTTGCGCAAAATGCGCCCATCCTTGTGGAGTCGCCCAACCCATTCGCCGTCAACTGTGAAAACCTCGTCACCATCCAACCAGGCCACCCAGGTCCCGGTCAGGTCCCAGATGTGATCATCAATGCGGGTGGCGATCCAATCACCATCCGTGTTCCAAATATATTGCGGGGCCACCTTTGCCCTCCTGATAGGGATTTTTGCGGATTGTAAGAGATCAGAGGCGTGGTGGCAAGCTTGGATTGATCCTCTCATTGTGTGCGTGGTACAATCGCGGGCACCTACAACTCTTGATTTTGCCAAAACCACTTGGTCAGGTGGGGATATGATCGATCACGCAATTATCATGGCAGCCCGGCCCAATGATGAGTTATCCGCCCTGAGCACCAGCCGCCCTAAGGCCATGTTCCCCATTATGGGGATGCCAACTATTGGGCGGGTGATGGACGGCTACTACAAAGCTGGCATCCGCCGCTTTACCGTAGTGGTTGGTGAAGGCGAAGGTGGTGTCATCGAGTGGCTTTTTCACCAGTGGCACAATGATGTCCAGTTGAGCTTCGCCTCAGTGGGGCACCAACTCGGTACCGCCGCCACGCTCTACGCCACGCGTGATCAAATAGACGGGCCGGTCATCGTCGCCCCCTGCGACATCCTGGTGCCAGAGACGCATGTCCGTGAGTTGGCCGAATACTTTGACTCTCACCCAGCAGACATGGCCGCTGTCAGCGTTTCCCAGGTGGACTTGGGCGAGGCTGTCCCCAGCGCCTCTGTGATTCTCGACCCGCGCGGACATGTCATGTATGCCTCAGAAGTGCCGATTGAGGCACACCAAGGCAATGTCAGCACGCTGCCGATTTACGCGCTGCGCGAAAACGTGGTTGAATTCTTGGATCGGGTCCCTGTCGATGAGCGCAGTGGTCAACGTTTTGCCGTGAAAGCCGTGCAGGCGATGATCGATGAAGGCGCGCCAGTGGGCACTATTGAGGCAGAATGGGCCCTGCGCATCGACACCCCACAAGACTTAATGGACGCGAACCTGTTGTGCCTAACCGATATTGATACGCCGCAAATTCTTAGCGAACTGCCTCATTCTGTTGAGATTATCCCGCCAGTACACATTGATCAGAACGTCCGGGTTGGTGAAAATGTTGTTCTGGGCCCCAACGTCTACCTCGAAACGGAAAGCGCCATCGAGGCGAACTGCGTCTTAGAAAACACGATTGTGCTCGGCAAACGCATCGCCCAAGGCAAGACCATTCGCGATCAGATTGTCAGTAAGGACCTCATTAAATGAAGCGAGAAGACGCCTGGAATATCGTCACCGAATACGTGCAGGCGGACACGCTTCGCAAGCATATGCTAGCTGTCGAGGCGGCGATGCGAACCTATGCACGTAGATACGGTGAGGACGAAGAGAGCTGGGGCTTGGTGGGTCTGCTGCACGACTTCGACTGGGAAATTCATCCTACATTGGAACAGCACCCGCAAGCTGGCGCGCCGATCTTGCGTGAGCGTGGCGTCTCCGAAGAAGACATTCAATCCATCCTCAGTCATGCAGATCACACTGGCGTCGAGCGCAGCACCCTGCGCGAGAAGACGCTCTACGCAGTCGATGAATTGACAGGCCTGATTATGGCGGTGGCCTTGGTACGCCCTAGCAAAAACATCGCAGATGTGAAGATCAAGTCGATCAAGAAGAAGTGGAAAGATAAATCCTTCGCGGCGGGCGCAAACCGGGCCGACATTGAAGAAGGGGCTGCGACCCTGGGTGTTGATCTTTGGGAGGAACACGTTCCGCTCGTGCTCGAAGCCATGCAAGGCATTGCCGCTGAGCTCGGTGTGGATGGCAGCGCCGCCGCCGACTAATCACCTCTCATCTGTGGCCTGCCCGCACTGGAAGCGTCATGGGTCAGGCGTTATACTGCGGCTCATTGTGCTAACCAAAGAAATTAGACAGACTGCATGACTTCGCGTATTCAATTCGATCTATCCAACTTGAGCCGTCAACAACTCGCCCTGATTGCAGGTGCTTTTGCGCTCGTGATTGGCGCAGTGGCGCTCCTGTTTGTCGTATTGGGATCACCGTCCGGAGACGCACCCACAGAGGAAACGGCAGAACGATCCCCCAGCCCCACCTCCGAGCCAACTGTGTCGCCCTCACCCACCACGTTCAGCACACTCGAACCTGAGGCACCTACCGCTGGCCCCACACCGACGCTCGAACCCTACTCACATGTGGTGCAGGATGGCGAAACCCTGGGCTTTATCATCCAGCTCTTTGGCTATACCAGCCTCGACATCATTGATGAGGTGCTACGACTCAACGGCCTTGCCAGCGATGTATCCATTCAGGTCGGGCAGGAACTACTCATCCCCCGACAGACGCCTACGCCTGGTCCGAGTGCCACCGCTACCCGCCCGATAACGGGTGGCGCAGGGGGTGGCGCAGCGTCGACACAGGACCCTACAGGGTGCAGCTTCGATAATCGCTGCCCCTCGCTCGATGGCAGCTATTGGATTCATGAAGTGTCGGAGGGTGAAACAGTGGCCGGGATCGCTTTTGCTTACGAGGTGCGCTTGCAAGACGTGCTGCAAAGCAACTTCAGCCCCAGCGATGAATTCATCTCGCCGGGCGAGATTCTCTACATTCAGATTCTAGTGACCCTCACACCCACCCTCACACCGACCGGCGGCCCCGACTCAACGGCGACACCCACGCCTACTTTGTCTCCGCCCTCGCTGCTGGCACCCTATGAGGGCCAGCAAGTGGGGCGTAATGAGGATGTGATCCTGCAATGGGTGGCTGTGCGCCCTCTAGAACCAGGACAGCACTATCTGGTGGTGCTAGTCAACGCTGCAACCGACGAAGAATTCCGCGCGACGACGCGCAGCAATATCTACCGCCTGCCTGATGATCTGCGCCCTGGCCCCACCCAATCGATCGACTATCGTTGGCAAGTGGTCATCATTGACGGTGATGATCCCAGCGATGTCGTCATCAGCGGACAGAACCCGGCCTGGACCTTTACCTGGGGCAATTAGATCGCGCCGAGACGACCAAATTCTTTGGCCAGTTGTTCCGCCGACAGGTGCAGCAAGGTGGGTCGCCCGTGTGGACAAGAGCGTGGCGCTTCGCAGGCTTCGAGCTGACGAATTAGACCCTGCATCTCCTGTGGGCTGAGCACCTGCCCCGCCTTGACCGCCACTTGCTTGCAAATCCGAGCGATCATCTTTTGCTCAGCAGTCGCTTCCATCGGCATGTCGCCGCATTCAATGTCCCCGATCGCCGCCATGAGAGCTTCGGCAGGATCACCCTGCGCTACCATCACGGGAACAGCGCGAAGCTGCACACTGTTGCGGCCAAAAGTCTCAACCCGGAAGCCAACTTGCTCTAGCAAATGCACGTTCGCGTTGATCAAGTCCATGTGCTCAGGGATCAGGTCAATCACAACTGGTTCGAGCAGTTCTTGAATCATGATCTGCTCGTTGGCTCGCTCTGCGCTAAACTGCTCATAGAGGATGCGCTCGTGCGCCGCGTGTTGGTCGATCAGATAAAGACCGCTTGGCCCTTCACACACGATGTAAGTTGCTCCGATTTGACCGACGACCCGCAGCAGCGGTAGATTGCGTCTCGGCCGAGGTGGACCTGTGGCTGGTTCGTCGTCGTCATCTGGCGGGTCGATCATCGTCCCATCTGCATCAAAGCCCAGTTGGGTCATGCGCTGGGTCGTGACTTGGGTCAGTCGGTCGCGGCGGGCGGCCCAATCGGGTGATCCCCAAGAACTGCCCAAACTCAACTGCGGCACAGGCGTATGGTCCACCAGCGTGCGTCGAACCGCACGCTGTACCGCGCTGAAAACCACTTCCGGGCGGCGGAAGCGCACCTGCGCCTTGGTTGGATGGACGTTAATGTCGATCTCATGGGGTGGTACATCGATCAACACGACAGCGACCGGATAACGCCCCGTCATCAGCATAGTATGATATGCTTGCACAACGGCATAGGTTAGGCTGGAGTCTTGCACCCAGCGACCGTTGACAAACACCGTGATCTGGCTGCGGTTGGCTCGGTTCAGTGAGGGCTGGCCGATATGGCCGTTTACCACCACCGGGAAGCGATCGGGCCGCCGTTCATCAGCCTGGCTCTGGATCGGCAGCATTTGCTGCACCGTCTCTAACCCGAAGACCTCCAGGAGCACCTCTTCCAAGTGCCCGTTGCCAGACGTCCTCAGCACCTCTCGCCCTTCCTGACTGAGTGAAAAACGCACCTGCGGATACGCCATCGCATAGCGGCTGACCAACGCGCTGATGTGCTGGCGTTCAGTCGCGTCTTTCTTGAGGAATTTGAGGCGGGCCGGCGTGTTGTAAAACAGGTTCTCAACGGTGATCATCGTGCCCTGAGGGGCTCCGGTTGGCTCGTTAACCAGGATGTGCCCGCCTTCGATCAGCATGCGCCCGCTGATGTCCTCGCCAAGCGCCCGGCTGATCACCGTCGTCCGGCTAACCGAGGCGATCGACGCCAGCGCTTCTCCACGAAAACCCAATGTGTACAATTGGTTGAGATCGTCGATGTGGCTAATCTTGCTGGTTGCGTGGCGCTGAAAGGCGAGATGAAGCTCATCCGCCGGAATGCCATCGCCGTTATCGGCCACCTCAATCAAGCGCCGGCCTGCACCTTCGGACGTTACCGAAATGGTGTTGGCCCGCGCATCCAGTGCATTTTCCACCAGTTCTTTGACTACCGACGCTGGTCGCTCAACCACCTCACCAGCCGCAATTTGATTGGCAACATCGGCGCCCAGGATTCGTATCGTCATGACCTTCGAGTTTCACTAACGTCAGCGCTGGCGACAGATTATCGCCAGCGCTGTTCAACCGTTTTCAAATCTGGACCTCAATCATAGCAAGCAGCAGATCAGTTGTCATCCTCATCGTCGGAGTTCACCATATCATCAGGAT
>JAADYZ010000414.1 GCA_010092775.1 Chloroflexota bacterium | reverse complement strand
AGATGTGTATAAGAGACAGGCCTCATCGCTGATCGGTGTGACAGTAGCGGTAGCTGCGGGTTGGGTCGGCTCAGCCGTGTTGGCAACAGGTGCCGGGGGAGTCCCCTGGCAGGCCACCAGACCGAGCAGCAGGCTCAGTGTGATCAAGCGCTCAAACGTCATGGGCGATTTTCCGGCGCTATACTTAGCATCGGCCTCACGATACCACAAAACAAGGGTGGAACCAACATGGATGAATGGCTGATACGGCTTCAAGAGGCGCTAGACGGCGGGACAGAGGATGACTACAGCCAGGGTGTGCAGGATGTTCTGCGCTTGCTTGGCTGGATGGATGCGGCTGGGCAGGCCTGTGGTGATGTCACTGCGATGCTGTTGGCGTCCCTGCGGGCCCATGCCGCGCAGGGCCTAACTGCTGCACATGACTGGGAAGACCTCGATGCAAGCGGGCTGCGCGGTGTCGATGTGCTGCGAGCCCTGGAGGCGAGTCGCATCGCGGGGGTCGAGGCGGCTGCACCGGCGCGCCACGTTTCGGTCGCCCAGGTGATTATCAAGCGAGGCACGGATGCTGGCGATCAGTACCTGTACTGCTACGATCCACAGGCTGGGCAATACCAGCCGGTCGGCGGCAAACGCGATCCGGAAGATGCCAGCCTGGAGGCGGCGCTGCGGCGTGAGATGTTCGAGGAGCTGGAGCTAGGGGCGATCCCGACTGTGCAGGAGGTCAGCCTTGAATTGGTCAAGGATGACTGGCGAACGCAGGAGGTCAGTCGGACCTACGGCATCCTGACGGGCTATCAGTTTGCCTTCTTCCATGCACAGCGTTTGCTCTTTCCGCTGACGATTAGCCGCGACATCCGTTGGATCGGACGGGAGCAAATCGCGGCCGGGTGGGCAGCCGACGAGCGCGAGATCAGCCCGATCCTACAGACGGCGTTGGGATGGGACCTGCTCGATCGCTTGGGGACTTCGCTTTAGGCCGCTAGCGTGCAGCGCGGCCCACCCGTCCATTTTCTTTACTGGAATGGATTTTGACCGGGATACTCACGGTTAGGCGGGTGCCTTCGCCAACTGCGGTGTGGATGCGCACAGAGCCATTGTGCAGGCGCGCTCGCTGCTGGATGTTACGCAGGCCGAGGCCTTGGTGCTGATTGAGACGATCAAGGTCGAAGCCCTTGCCGTTATCGGCTACTTCGATGCGGAAGATGCCACTGCTCTGGATGGCCTTTACAGAAATGTGATCGGCTTCGGCGTGGCGCAGTGCGTTGCTGATCGCCTCGTGGGCAATCTGACAGGCCGCTTCCAGCACAATCGGTGAGCAAATCGCCAATTGGTCAGGCGCTTGCACATCGATCACAATCTGTTCGGGCACATGGAGGCGGCTAATCACATCGGCGAGGCTGTCGTATACGGTTTGTTTGCTGTAACTGACCGCACGCAGGTCCATAATGAAATCGCGGATGTCATCGATCACATCGTTCAGGGCGACGACGGAAGCCTGTAAATCCTCTTGAGTTGCTTTGCCTGACAGCCGAGCGAGTTCAAGCTGCATGCCGATCGCGTAGAGCGACTGAATGATGCCATCGTGCAGGTCCATCCCGATGCGTTTGCGCTCTTCAAGTAGATTGATGCGGTTCTGCTGCTCACCGATGCGCACCCCGCTAATCGCCAGGGCTGCATACCCGGCCATCGTCTCGACCAGCCATTGATCATCCTCATCGAAGGGTTGCCCATCGGCGCGATCAGAGAGGTAGAGCATGCCAAACAACTGGCGTCCCACCTGGATCGGTACGCCGAGGAAACTGGTCATATGCGGGTGGGCAGGCGGAAAACCAACAGAGCGCGGATCGGACTTCATATCATCCAGAATAATCGTGTGGCGCTCGTCCATGATGGCACCCAGCAAACCCAGGCCTTGTGGCTCATGGCCTCGCAGGTTGGCTACCTCGTCGTGGGTCATGCCGGCGACCATAAAATACTGGAGACTGCCTTCATGGTCAGGAACACCAAGCGCTGCATAGCGCGCATTGACCAGCTTGCGAGTGGCTTCAGCGATCCGTTCCAGGACCTCTGGAAGGGTGCCAGCCTCTACGGCATGGTTGACAGCCGAGGTGATTTCTCTGAACGTTGCGAGGTCATCATGTGAATGAATAGACATGGTTCAACCCAGATAAAACCCGCTGAGCGGGACTCTCTTTAGTTGTTAGCGCGGGGATGCTGCGCAGAACGAAAAGCCTCTTTAGACTAGTCTACATGAGTTTTTTTGGCCTGACAAGGGGGCGACTTAGAAGATTGACCAGATCAACGCAATGCGTTGAACAGCCCCGACAGGTTCTGGCAGAAGCCGGTCAAGACCTCGGAGCAAGCCTGGCCCGCGTCCTGGGTGGTTTGCGCCATCGTGTAATCGGAGCGACCTTCATGGAGTTCATAGCGAATGACGCTGCGCGCACTGACATCGATCAACCAGTATTCTACAATTCCGGCCTGGGCGTAGTCCATCACCTTATCGATCTCGTCGCGGCGCACGGAGTCTGGTGAGAGTATCTCGGCCACCCAAAGCGGTGGACCATCAACGTGGGTCGGCTGACGCTTGGCAGCACCGTCCGCAGCGAGAACCATCAGGTCAGGTTTGCGAATTTGATTCGGAGCGAGCCGCAAGACGCTGTCAAGCGGTTGAACCTGCAGGGCAGGTTGCCCAGCGCAAAAGGCTTCCAAAGCGGCGAAGAGCCGCGCCCGCACCGCCTGGTGATCGTCAGTGGGAGTCTCCCCAATCAACAGGGTGCCGTCCCACAGCTCAACGCTGCGGTCGCTGCTCGGGAGGGCGAAATAGTCCTGCTCAGTCCATTCGCCCTGTGGCGGAAAGAGTTGAGCGACCTCAGCAACGTAAATGGAGTGGGCCGTTGTGCGCACGTCGAACCTCTCTTGTGCTGCGTCCTGATTTTTCATTGCCACCATTATAGCGTGCCGATCAGGAATTGCCCGGACGCGACGGCGCTACGGTACGATGGGCTGAAACTGTGCCAAAAGCAAAATCAGACCAGCCGCAGCAGCCAGTGCTACCGTAAGAATGACCAATGTGACCAGCAGGCGGCCAAAGGTCAGCTTGTCCGGCTCATGTGCGGCCTCAGCATACTCACCTTGATCGTCGAATTCCTCGGCGGCACGCCAGTTGGGCTTGCGAAAATAGAAAAGTCCCATTGTATTGATCATCTTTCTGTGTTCATCAGGCATTAGGGCAGATAAGTTGACGGGTCTGCCACGATCAAGTGACACTCTGCAACGACTGAAGTCGGGCTGCTTCTTGAAAACCCCATAGAGATTGGTCTGAGCAACCGCCTCTCTATTCACGTGTGAAGATGTGGTTTGAAGGATACCACAAAAACGCCTGATAGTGGCGTATTTTACCCGACCATACCCGATGCAACATCCAGCCACACCTCAGACGGGCTAAAGCCCAAGCAATCAAAGATTGCCGAAACCCGCCTAAGCACTGACATTAAAATGGTGTGGCTTGTGGCGGAATCAAGACCTGTCATGGATCGTCGCCTGCTGCTGGCGGCTGGCGCCCCGGCGACGGGGCGCCATGCTCTCCATCTAGATTCGCGTGGGACCAGTGTCGTGATCATAGGCACCTGCCGCAGACGGCAAGTTGAGATCAAGGCACAGCGGGAACCTTAGCGAGGCCTCTGACGTCCTAGGGATAGAGAGGAGAAGAGCTATGAGCGACCCAAATGAGCAAGACCTGACGCCGCAGGAGAAAGATCGCCGCGCCAGCCTGCGCGCAGAAGGAAAACTACCAGACGAGGATCTGCCCGAAAACGAGCGCCCCAGGAGCGCGGCAGGTGGCTCTGGGAGGCAGGGAATGCGCGGCCTGCCC
>JAADYZ010000413.1 GCA_010092775.1 Chloroflexota bacterium | reverse complement strand
GCGTCAGGTAAGCAGACTCACTTTGATGAAAGATCACACTCATGACCAAGCATCAGTCCCCCATCCACGATTACATCGAACTAAACGAGCATTTCTATGCCGTCTATGAGCGCGCAGAGGTTCGCGCTGGCTTACTCGCAGAGCTTGCTGAGCGCCTACCCCAGGCTCACATGGTGATTTCCTGTCGCTACACCTGCCCTGATTGTGCGCGTAACGTCCCACGTATGGCACGGATCGCAGAATACCTACCCGGTTGGACCTGGAACCTCTATGATTCAACAGCAAACCCCATCCGCAATGAACAACTACACGTGCGGCGGGTGCCGACCTTCATTCTGTACGATCAGGTAGGCGGCAGCGAAATCGGTCGCATCATCGAGAATCCGACTTATGGCTCCTTGGAACAGGACCTCTTAACCATTGTCCAGGCCCACGCAGACGCCCGCTGACTGCTATAATCAGATCAGCAAGCTCGTTTGTCTCCACAGCGCCTTGAACCCAGTCATCCACCCTGAACATCATCAGTCAGCAGAGGACACGGCACATGACCCTTGAGACACCTGTTCCCATATCCGCCCAATTAGGCTCGCTTGAATCCGCTGTTCAAAGCACACTATCCGCTCTTGACGAGCACAACGTCGCCAAACGCATCTGGAACATCGATCACACCGTCTGGCAAGAAAGCCCCACTGAGATTGAGAACCGCCTTGGCTGGCTTAAGATCGCCGAGGAGATGAAAGGCACCCTCGACCAACTCAATCACTTCGCCCAGAAGGTTCGCGATGATGGTCTGACCCACGTCCTGCTGCTCGGCATGGGCGGGTCCAGCTTAGGGCCAGAAGTGCTCAGCCGCACATTTGGCGCCGACTCTGAGGGCCTTCATTTGGAGATTCTCGACAGCACCGATCCAGACGCGGTGCAGGCCTACCACGACAGCCTGGATCTGGAAAAGACGCTGTTTATCGTCGCCACCAAGTCCGGCGGTACTGCCGAGACACTCTCATTTTTCAAGTTCTTCTACAATAAGCTTCATGAAAAGGTGGGCGACAAAGCCGGAGCACATTTCGTTGCAATCACGGATCCGGGCAGCAAGCTGATTCAGATCGCGAGCGACAACAAGTTCCGCGAGACCTTTCTCAACAATCCGAATATCGGTGGTCGTTATTCTGTCCTCTCCTATTTCGGTTTAGTCCCCGCCGTTCTGATCGGGCTTGACGTTGCCAAGCTGCTCGACAGCGCCATCCAGATGGCTCAGGCAAGTGCCGCCAAGGTCTCGACTGACCAGAATCCCGGTGCGGTGCTGGGGGCCATCATGAGCACGGCGGCCAAAGAAGGCCGCGATAAGCTTACCTTCCTCGCCTCAGCTGGAATCGATAGCTTTGGTGATTGGGTTGAGCAGTTGATCGCTGAAAGCACCGGCAAGAACGACATGGGCATCCTGCCCGTCGTTGGTGAAGAGCTGGGCGATCCTGACCAATACGGTGACGACCGTGTCTTTGTCCACCTGCAATTACCCGGCGATACCAGCGACGATGCCAAGTTGAACGCCTTAGGTGAGGCTGGCCATCCATTGATACACATCGATTGGGACGACAAGTATGCAATGGGGGGTAACTTCTTCCTGTGGGAGTTTGCTACCGCCGTCGCTGGACATGTGATGGGCATTCATCCCTTCAACCAGCCTAATGTTGAGGCGGCAAAGGTCGCCGCACGCAAAGCCATCGACCAATATACAGAGAGCGGCAGCCTGCCCGATGCCAGCCCAGCACCCCTCGATGGCGAAGCCCTGCTCGAATTCTTAGAGCAGTTCAACCCAGGTGACTACATCGCCATTCATGCCTACGTGCCACCCACCGAGGAAACCTCCGCAGCGCTCAACGATCTTCGCCTTGCACTGCGAGCCAAGACGAAGTGCGCCACGACCGTCGGCTATGGACCGCGCTTTTTGCACTCCACCGGGCAACTGCACAAAGGTGATGGCGGCAACGGGATGTTCATCCAATTGACCTCTCAGCCCGACCAAGATCTGGATATCCCCGATGAAGCGGGCAAAACGGACTCCGCCATGACCTTCCAGGTCCTCAAGACTGCTCAAATGCTTGGTGATCATGCTGCTTTGCAAGAGAATAATCGGCGCGTGATCCAGTTTGACCTCGGTCAGAATGTTGTGGGCGGCCTCAAACTTCTCACTGAGGTCTTGCCCTAGTCACTCGATCCTTGCCGAACAAGTTTCCTATGCTGCGGGCTGGAGGCGAAGCGCTCCAGCCCTTTCGTTTTGGAAAGGTCTGACGATTTAGAATCGTCTGAACGGCACACGTAGATGCGATGTCTGTTGATCCTTGGGAGAGAACAATATGGAACAAGTCGATGCAGTGGTCATTGGTGCAGGGTCAGGTGGCCTGTCTGCCGCTGAGTTTGGCGCCCAGCTTGGGCTGAAGATGGTACTGATCGAGAAGAACAAGATTGGCGGCGACTGCACCTGGTACGGATGTGTGCCTAGCAAAGCGCTCCTCAAGATCGCACAAATTGCCCAGGATGTCCGCACAGCTTCCGATTTTGGTATTGCGACGGCTCCCCCGACGGTCGATATGGTCCAGGTCAAGCACTATATTAACAATGTGATCCGTGACATCTATGCCCACGAAACACCTGAGGAACTCGAAAAGCGGGGCATCGAAGTGGTCATGGGCGAGGCAACATTCGTCGAGCGCGATGTTGTACAGGTTGGTGAGCGCAAGCTCAAGCCGCGCTATGTTTTCCTGGCAACGGGAGGACGGCCGTTCATCCCTCCAATTGAGGGCTTGGCAGATGTGCCCTACCATACCAACGAGACGCTATGGGATAACGAGCGTCTGCCGCAGCATTTCATGGTCATTGGTGGGGGCCCTATCGGCAGCGAGATAGCCCAGGGTTATCGGCGTCTTGGTGCGGAGGTTACAGTCATTGATGTCGATTTACTCCCACGCGAGGAACCAGAAGCGCGCGAGACAGTTCGAGCCGTCTTTGGGCGCGAAGGGATCAAGGTGGTCCAAGGGCTGGTTGCTTCTGCACGCATGGATGGGAATGACATCGTGCTGAGATTGAAAGACAGCGGGGAAGAAATCCGCGGTGATATGCTGCTGATCGCGGCAGGGCGTCGGCCGACAGTCGACAACTTGGGCCTGGACATCGCTGGGGTGGACTACACACCCAAAGGTATTCAGGTAAACAACCGTCTTCGCACCAGCAATCGGCGCGTGTATGCGCTCGGCGATGCGCTGGGCAAGCAGCAGTTCACCCACTATGCCGCCTGGCAAGGATCGCAGGCAGTGCGAAACGCTTTTCTGAAACCCTTCACCGCCAATGCATTGCTTGACACCGTACCGGCCACCACTTTCACCGATCCGGAGATTGCCCGCGCCGGGTTGACCGAGGCTGAAGCCCGCCAACGTTATGGGGCTGACGTCAAAGTCCATATGATGGGCATGGATCGCACCGACCGCGCGGTGGCCGAAGACGATACAGAAGGCTTTATCAAGGTGGTCAGCCGCCAGAACAACAAGATACTCGGCGCGACGGTCGTCAATGCACGGGCTGGCGATCAGATTATTGAGTTCATCAACGCGCTGGATGGTGGCAAACGGGTGGGCAGCCTGGCCGAGAAGATGCACGTCTACCCAACTTACTCAACAGGGATTCAACTGCTGTCAGCTTTCGCCCTGGCCGAAGAAGTCGTAGGTGGCCCACTGGAAGCGATCGTCAAGTTAATCGCCCGGCTGAACTAGGAAGGCCGCCGAGTGATTTCGGCGGCCTTCTGGGATGTCAATTTGCCTTAGAACCAGATCGGCTCTTGATATTCGCCAAAGACCTCGCGCAGCACGTCAATGATCTCGCCGAGGCTGGCATAGGTCTTCACCGCATCGATCAAGAAGGGCATCGTGTTCTGGTCGCCCTGTGCCGCTTCCTTCAGCGCCTGCAAGGCAGCGCCAACCGCTTCGTTATCGCGTTCCTCGCGCACCTGGTTGAGCCGGGCAACCTGCCGCTCATAGCCTTGCGGGTCCATGTCTAAGATCGGGATTTTCACGGGCTGATCATCTGCGAAGGCGTTAGCGCCGACCATCAAGCGGTCTTTGCGATCCAACTCCCGCTGATAGCGATAGGCTGCCTCGCTGATCTCACGCTGGAAGAAGCCATGCTCAATGGCCGGCAGTACGCCACCAAACGCTTCAATGCGCTCGAAATAGTCGTAGGCCTCCGCTTCGATCTGCCGGGTAAGCGCTTCAACAAAATATGAGCCACCCAGCGGATCAACCGTATTGGTGACGCCGGACTCATGCGCGATGATCTGCTGCGTGCGCAGTGCGACGGTCGCCGCCCATTCGGATGGTAATGCCAGCGCTTCATCCATGCTGTTGGTATGCAGCGATTGGGTACCACCCAGCACAGCGGCCAGCGCCTGGATCGCCACCCGCGCCACGTTGATCTCCGGCTGTTGGGCGGTCAATGACACGCCAGCCGTCTGCGAGTGGAAGCGCATCAGCAAAGAGCGTTCTGACTGGGCACCGAAGCGATCGCGCATAACAGTCGCCCAGATGCGGCGAGCCGCTCGATACTTGGCGATCTCCTCGAAGAAGTCGTTATGGGCATTGAAGAAGAAACTCAGGCGCGGCGCAAAGTGGTCCACGTCCAGACCACGCTCAACCGCCCAGCGCACATACTCAAAACCATCAGCGAGCGTGAAGGCCAATTCTTGAGCGGCGGTCGATCCAGCCTCCCGGATGTGATAACCGCTGATGCTGATCGAGTTCCACTGCGGCATCTCTTTGGTAGCAAACTCAATCGTATCGGTCACGAGCCGCATCGACGGCTCCGGTGGGAAGATGTATTCTTTCTGAGCAATGAACTCTTTCAGGATGTCGTTTTGCAGCGTGCCCCGCAGCGACTCGCGCGAGAAACCCTGCTTTTCTGCGGTGGCAATGTACATCGCCCAAATCACCGGGGCGGGCGAGTTAATCGTCATGCTGGTGGACACTTCACCCAGAGGAATGCGGTCAAACAGGATCTCCATATCCTTGAGCGATGAGACAGCCACCCCACACTTACCAAACTCCCCCAGGGCTTCTGGGGCGTCCGTATCGTAGCCCATCAAGGTGGGCAGGTCGAAGGCCACAGATAGACCATCTTGGCCCTGTTCCAGCAGATAGCGAAAGCGCTCATTCGTCTCTTCGGCGGTGCCAAACCCGGCGAACATGCGCATGGTCCACAGTTTGCCGCGATGCAGCGTGGAGTGGACACCACGTGTGTAGGGGAACTGGCCAGGGAAGTTCAATTCGTTGACGTAATCGAAACCGCCTAGGTCATCCGGCGTATACAGGCGCTCGATCGGAATGCCAGACATTGTTGTAAAGCTCTCGCGCCGTTCAGGGCGCCGGTCGAGGGTGCGCTTCAGGGTGCCTTGTTCCCACTCCTGACGCGCTTCTGCCACGCGGCGCTGCTTATCGTCCAACAGTAAATCATCTTTGGCCGCGTTTTTTTCTTTTTGAATCATGAGGTTCCTCACAAATAGGGCACATTCGGCTCATTCAGAGTCTAGTCCTCTCTGATACCTGGCTCAAAATTGTGTTTTTCGTCACAACCTCAGCTAGTTGCGGCGCCGACGGTAGCGAATGTAAGACAAGAAGGCCAGGAAAGCAAAGGTTAGGATGATGCTGCTAACGGTGATGATGCCATAGGTCGGCTGGATGTCGGGCGAGAGGCCCACCCCCTGCGCAACAATATCGGCCAGTTCAACCCCAGCAAGAATACCCACGAGCCAGTTGAGAATCTCAGCCGCTTGTGCTTCGCGAAAGTCATGATTCTCCGAGGTGTAGTTCAGGAGAAGACTCTGCTTGGCCTCAATGCGATCCTCAAAATCGGGCAAGTTGTGATGCGCGCGCATCTCTTCTAGAAAGCGGATGTTCGTCGCGAAGCCGGTGATGTCATCCTGGTAATGCACCAGATCGCCCAAGGCGCCTTGCAACACCTGAATGACCTGCTGACGACGCGGGGGGCGCTGCCCAGCCAATTCGTCTAACCTGGCGAGGTAGAGTTGGGCAATCGTCTTCTGGATGTACACCCACTGGATCAAAATCACGTAGCGCACGTAGGCTGCCAGCACATCGGGTTCAGAGCCTCTGCGCTGCCAGCCGGGCCGAAGGTCGAGGATTTGCTCATTGAAAAGCAGCAGCTCACTGTTTCCCAGCAGGAAGAGCGCCAGCTCAGAGTCAATACTGAGATTGTGAGACAGCTCCTCATCGATCAGCCAGAAAGCGCGTTCTTCATAGTGCAGGTCCATTGCGCCTACCCCACGCAGTTGCGCCCCAAATTCCATCACGAACGGCTCAAAACGATCACCCGCCATCGGGGCTGTCTCCGCCAGAATCACCGTCGCAGAGCGAGTAATTGGCTTGTCGATGGGCAGCACGTTCTTAGCCTGGGCACGCGACAGACCGGCGTGCGTCTTGGCTTGCAGATCGTATAGAACCGAATAGGATAGGTCCAACAATTCACCGACCTGAGCATAGTCGTCGCCACCGACACGGGTCGGTTGGTGATCCTGCATGAGCTTGACCCAGCCCTCTGGCATCAAAAGAACCTGCCGATAAATCCCTGACCGCACATAGTGAATGGCGTGCGTCAAGCGCCGGAACGGCCGCTGGCCACGCTCATGATGATAGGAGGCGTAGAACTCAAGTAAGCCAACTCCGGACCGATGCAAGGCCAGTACGGGCGCCACCTCGATCCAGGTAGGGGATTCGATTTCGTCCAAATAAACATCTACCAGTGCCTGCGGCGACAGCGTGAATCGATTGCGGCCACCCGATCGCGGCAAATTGACCAGGCGCACGTTCTGCAACTGCGCCCGCAGCACCGTTTGGTGCCCCCCATTGGCCGCACCGATCGAAGCTCGCTCGATCGCGGATAAGAGCGGTGGCAGCGAATTAGCCCCAGATACGGCAATGCTGCTAGGTAGCTCAGCCAACCAGCCTTGAGCCAAGCTCAGGAAGTCGTCTGGCAAGGCGCGCAGCATGAAACTGTGCCGCCAGATAACGTGCATCTGACGTATCTCTAAAATGCTTTCTTCTACTAAGTCTTGGGTACTCATCTGCCCATCTTCTGTTGCAACTGGTCATTAAACTTGGGACTCATTCTGGACCGACCCCATCATTCTCGCAAGTCTCTTGGTCTGACCTCGGTAGCAAGGTTACGTGACTGGCGTAGCCCAAGCGTGCAAAGCCTCCATCGACACTGCCAAACCCGTTTGATATAATGCGTCGGATCGTTTGCGATGCATTGAGACGAACTTTAGGATGAGTGATTTGCCCCCCAACGCAGCATCAACCACCCGCTTGCCGCGAATTCTGTCTTCAGCGTTGGTGATGGTCGCCATCATTTCCTGTGTTTTCGCTGTGACGATCTCAGTGGCTGCTACCGGCGGAGCAATCGCCGGTCAAAACGAGCGGAACGTCAGAGCCACCGAAACCACTAGTGCGGAACTCGTGGAGCAATACCAGTTGGGGGTGGAAGACATTGCCAGTGGGAATTATGGTCGTGCGGCTCGGCGCTTCCGTTGGATTTTAGAGCGTGTACCAGACTATCCGGGCGCGGCTGAACAGCTAGCCGAGGCCGAACGTTTGCAGAACGATGGCAACCCAGAGCCGATACCGACCATCGCTACCCTGCCACCCAGCCAGTTAGAAGATCCGCAGGCCCTCTTTGATGAAGCCATGAGCTTCTTTATCAACGAAGAGTGGGCCAACGCGATCACCCGCTTTGAGGAGTTGCGCACCCTCGACCCCTCGTTTCGCAGTGCCGAAGTGGATGATCTGTTGTATGAAGCGCTCACAACCCTCGGCCTGATCTACATTCGTGGCACCCGCATTGAGGAGGGCATCTTCCTGCTCGATCAAGCTGAGACGCTACGCCCCTTAGACGACCTCACGGCGGGCGAGCTGCGCTTGGCTGAACTCTACGTGACGGGCGTCAGCTATACAGAATTGAATTGGCGGATCGTAGTGAATAACCTGGAGATCGTCTACGTCACTGCACCGAACTATCGTGACGTGGCGGATCGTCTGTGGGATGCACGGGTACGCTGGGGCGATGAGTTGCTGGCATTGGGCAATGCCTGTGATGCCCTATTTCAGTATCAAAGTGCATTGGAGATGGAGTTAGATGCTGATCTACAAAGGAAGGCCGTGACAGCATCAGAGTCTTGCGATGAACCGATTGTGACCCTAACGGCCACTGACATCGGCGGTTCAGGACCGACCAACACACCGGACCCCGATCGAACAAGCACGCCAACCTCAACACCTGGCCCATTTGATTTCGAGGCGACGCCCACTCCGACACCAACCGGCACTCGCCCCCCGACCAGCACACCGCTTCCTCCGGGCGCACCGACTTTCCCGCCGGGTTCATCAGGCCCCTAGTTGATGTTTCGGAATGCCCTAGGTATACTCCTCTCACGCTAACGGGGTGTGGCACAGTTGGAAGCGCGCTGCGTTTGGGACGCAGAGGTCGTCGGTTCAAGTCCGGCCACCCCGACAGAAACAAAAAAGGGACGATGCAACATCGCCCCTTTTTGCTTTAGACGAACAGATTGACGCCAACGAGGATCACGACCAAAATCCCTGCGATGATCCCCATACTGCGTAGGTCGGCGATCACATATTGGTACTCATCTGCCAGGTTCACCTTCCGAACCTCTTGCACAGCCGTTGAAGCCTTGCTGCTAGAGATCGATGAACTGCGCGACGATGAGGAACGCGAGCGCCGTGACGACTCACCCCGCTTCCGATCGCGACGTGATTGCTTCTTAGCCATATTTCTCTCCTGTTCAGTTAGTCTGACAGCCCCGCCACCACCACAATCCGCTGTGAATTATCCAAATAAGGATAGCAGGAGATCAAGGTGACAGTTGGGTCAGTGGTCGGTTGCAAGACTGAAACTTCCGTTGGTTCGACAATCCGCCAATGATCCACCACATAGGTGAAGCTCTCATTGGCAGAGGTATGAACGATGATCTCATCGCCCGTTTGAAGCTGATCCAGATAGCGGAAAATCTCACCGAAAATGTCATTGTGGGCAGACAAGACCACATTACCAGAGTTTTGTCCGGGATTGCCTGTCCCTACGTGCTGACCAACGCCCTGTTTCAACTGCTCCCAACCGTCCCCATAGACAATCGGTGCATCGACGCTGATAGATGGCACTTCTACCCGCACTGCGTGCCCTGGCTGACGGGTTGCCTCAATGACCGGGGCGAAGACCTGCTGCTGTACCAGGGGCTGCAGGTGGCTGGGCACCTCATCAAAGCGCGGCTGCGCACCACCTGGCGCGGTGGGTGGTGTATGCCCACCCGGCAGCACAACAGCACCCAGGATGGGAGTTGGGCTTGGGGTTGGCATACTGGCCTCCATTTCAGCGACTTGAGCCTCTTGCTCAGCGACTGCCTGCCTGTTGATCGACTGGATCTGCCAGGCTGTGAAAGCCAAAATCGCCACCAGACCAACCGCTGCGCCAAATTCAACCAGCAGAAGCAGTCGATCGCGCAGTGTCCGCTTTTTTCGTTTGGGGGCCTGATGAGCGCCGTCGAAGGGGGTTGGCGGGCTATCGGGCGTGGGAAGAGGCATATCTGAGCGCCGCCGCCCCACCTCATCATAGTGACGCAAGCGGGCCATTCGGGCCTCTCGCTTGCGAATCCTCAGGACTTCTTCGAGTTCTTCAATGCTCAATTCATCGACAGTGCGACGATCTGGCATTTCATGGCACCTATTCTACAAGCTATCGCCGATCAAGATATTCTGGATGGCCTGTTTGGCATCCACCACTTCCGCCCGAATCTGCGTTAGCGATACCGTTAGTTCCCACCCTACCGTCAGCGTCATAGCCCCTTCGATGTGGATCGAGTAGATCAAGAAATTCCCACGTTCATCTTCCGAGTCGATGGTCTCTTCGGCGAAGCGCAGCAGTTCCCGTGCGATGCGTGTGGCGCCTTCGCGCCAGGTACGATCGGTCACTTTGGCCAATTGTTCGGCCACGCCGCGACTCACTCGCCCGGCATAAGCGTTGATATGCCCATCCTGTGACAGGACAACAGGCAGAGATTCCAAGGATTCACTCAAGTCCGACACAATGCGTTGGAGTCCATCGATCTGTTTGTTATCCAGGGCGATGTTCTCGCTGAAAGCAGGTGGGGTTTCTGGAAGGTGGTCTTGTCCGAACACGGCGATACGATCGTTTCACTTCACGAGATTGTGACCATTGTACAGTACCGATCGCCCCGCTACAAGCTAGAGGATGCGCAGCTCACACTTTGCCGTTTCGTAGCCCTCGCCGCTATACTGGCCACATCATGCAAAATCTTGAGTCCCTCCTCCAGAATGTGCAAGATGGCATTGGTAACGCCATTCGCGGCATTCCCCGTGCGATTATGCTGGCTGTCGTCGGCTTTTTCGTCTTGGCAATCGCCATTGCCCTGCTTAACCGCCCGGTCGGGCAAAATGATCCGGCCGTCGTTCAAGTCACCATCGACGCGGCTTCGACCCAACAGGCTCAATTTGCCCCAACCTTCGCAGCGCAGCTTACGTCTACCCCACCGGAACTCCGATTGACACAGGCAGCCCCTACGATTGCCCTGGGTGGGCGCTTCTTCATGCGTCAGTTTGCCGCCGGGGCCGTCGCCACGTCAGAAATCAGCCCACTGGATTGGGGTGCTGTCCAGGCCATCGGTGAACCGGACACTGAAGAGTGTGGTGACTTCCGCACCGCCTGGGCGACGGAGGTGCCAACCCAATCGGCAACCATTACCCTGTACTATGCGCAAATCGTGACGCCAACCGGCATCGTCGTCTATCAATCTTTCAATCCGGGCTTTGTCACTCGCGTGGAAACCATCGACGTATTTGGTGAGGTACGCAGCGCCTATGAATCCACACCGGCTGCGTTCCCCACCTGCCCCTATGGCCTGGTCATCCCGATCCTGAATGCTGATTATGATACGGCTGTTGTCCGCGTGTTTATCAATCAGGCGGCCAGCACAGGGGGTTGGAATCAAATCGATGCAGTAGAACTGATTGGTATTCGTCGTTAGCCAACTAACCCTCTCAACGCATTGACGTCTTCTTGACTGACTTCCCGCCATTCACCGGGTTGCAGACCCCCTAAGCTGATCGGGCCAATTTGAACGCGCAGAAGGCGTAGGGTTGGGTGACCTACAGCCGCCGTCATCCGGCGCACCTGCCGGTTGCGCCCCTCCCGAAGGCGCAGCTCGATCCAGGCTGTTGGCACCGATTTTCGATAGCGGATCGGTGGGACTCGCGGTGGGACGTCCAGTTCCTCCGGCAGCAGCCTCGCTTGGGCCGGGCGAGTCAGTCCACCCTTGATCTCCACCCCCCGTGCGAGCTGCACCAACGCCATCTCTGGCGGTACGCGTTCTACCTGTGCCCAATAGGTCTTCCACAATTTGTGCTGTGGATCGGTAATCAGATGTGCTAAGCCACCATCATCGGTCAGCAGCAGCAATCCCTCGCTATCTTTATCAAGCCGTCCCGCTGGATAGACATCTGGCAGCGTGATGTAGTCCGCTAAGGTTGCACGCCCCTCGTGGTCGGTGAACTTGGTCAGGACACCGTAGGGTTTGTAAAATGCAAGGGTCGTCATCAAGCTCAGTCACCTATCCCGCTTAAGCGCATAAATCAGTTGTGGCCGCTATAATAGACACCTGACCCACTTTAGACCAACTGCACTAACATCACGCACAAGGAGAAACGATCCCTATGGCAGAGCTACCGCCACGCAGCGCGATAGCGCCCGAACACACCTGGAACGCCGAGAGCGTCTTTGCGGAGGCCGAGCAGTGGCAGGCTGAACTTGCCGCATTGAAAACAGATATTCCAGACTTTTCCACCAAGTTCACCGGACGCCTCGCCGAAGGCCCATCTGTACTAGCAGACTTCATGGATGCAGCCAACGACCTTCAGCGCCGGATTGGTAAGGTCTACACCTATTCTATGATGTCATACAGCGTAGACACCACCAATCAAGCGGCCACAGCGATGGCTGGGCAGGGGCGCAACCTGTTCTCGCTGTTTGCCAGCGCGATCGCTTTTGCCGAACCAGAGATGCTAGGCATCGGGCGTGAGACGCTCGAGAAATGGGTCGCCGAAGACGAGCGGCTCTCAAACTATGGTCAATACGTTGATGACCTTTTCCGACAGCAGGAGCACATCCGCTCGGCTGAGGTGGAAGCGATCCTGGGCATGTTGAGTGACCCATTCCAGACGGTCAGCACAACCGCGAGTATGTTGACCAATGCTGACATGCGCTTTGCGCCAGCCGTTGGCGCAGACGGTAAGGAAGCCCCCCTCGCACAGGGTACCCGCGAAACCTTGCTGAAAAGCCCAGATCGAACGCTGCGCAAGAGCGCTTATGAGAACTTCACTGATGGCTATCTGGCCTTCAAGAATACGCTCGCAAGCAACCTGACCGCCTCCATGAAACAAGACGCTTTCAATGCACGGGTGCGCGGTCATGAATCATCGCTGCACGCCGCGCTCTTCCCCCACAACGTACCAGTCGAGGTATTCCACAATCTAGTCGACACGTTCAAGAAGAATATCCCAACCTGGCACAAGTATTGGGCCATCCGGCGTAAGGCTCTCGGCGTTGACTCTCTGCAGCCCTACGATATCTGGGCACCCATCAGTGCCAAGCAGCCGGAAGTATCCTACCATCAGGCCGTCGAATGGATCGTCGAAGGGATGGGACCCTTAGGCGCCGAGTACGTTGACCCGATGCGTGCTGGCTGCCTGGATGATCGCTGGGTGGACATCTATCCGAACGAGGGAAAGCGCCAAGGGGCCTTCTCCAATGGCAGCCACGACACCTTCCCCTTTATCATGATGAGCTACGACGACACCATTTTCGGCATGAGCACCCTGGCCCACGAGCTGGGCCACTCCATGCACTCCTACATGTCGCGCAAGCACCAGACGGTGACCTACTCACGCTATTCCTTGTTCGCTGCTGAAGTGGCGTCCAACTTCAACCAGGCCATGGTTCGTCACCATTTGATCAACAGCAGTGACGACAAAGACTTCCAGATTGCAGTCATCGAAGAAGCGATGTCCAATTTCCACCGCTACTTCTTCATTATGCCCACTTTGGCCCGCTTTGAGCTGGAGATGCACTCGCGCGTCGCCGAAGGCGACAGCCCCACCGCCAACGACATGATCGAATACATGGCGGAAGTCTTCGCTGAGGGGTATGGCGAGGAAATGGGTTATGAACGTGACCGCATTGGCATCACCTGGGCAACCTTCTCGCACCTGTATGTCAGCTTCTATACCTTCCAATATGCCACTGGGATCAGCGCAGCTCATACGCTATCCAATCGCATTCTGGCTGGTGAAGAGGGTGCCGTTGAAGCGTATCTAACCTTCTTGAAGAGCGGCAGCTCCGACTATCCAATCAATCTACTGCAGCAGGCTGGGGTTGACTTGAGCCAGCCGCTTGCTGTGGAAGAGACCTTTGGCGTGCTAGCAGGTTATGTCGACAAACTCGAAAGCCTGATAGGTTAGCTTCACAAAGCAATCCAGCGCCAGTTTATCCACCAGCCATCACCTAAGGGAGGGGCATAGCGTGCTATGCCCCTCCACCTCCACCATAAGGATCATGCTTGAGCTTCCCCTGCACCTGCTGGCTTACCCGGTGTTTTTCATCCCGGCGGCGATGCCATTGATGGTATTCAACGTCACACTGAGCACCGCAGCGTAGTCCTCATTCTCCGGAGATAGTTCGCGCAAGCGATGCAGCAGGGTCACCTGAATGAAATTCAACGGATCAACATAAGGATTGCGACGCTCAATCGATCTCTGGATCACCGGGATGCGATCCAAAAGGCGCTCCTGCCCGGTGATTTTGCAGACGCCGTCCACCGCCCGCTCATGCTCTTCTCGGATGGTCATGAACAGCGAATGGCGTAGGTTCTCATCCGCCACGAGATCGGCATAGCGCTCGGCAATGCCCATGTCCGCCTTGGCCAGGTCCAATTCCACGTTCTCGATGATAGCGCGGAAGAAAGGCCAGCGTTGATACATGGTTTGCAGACGTTCCAGCCCACCTGCCTCGTCACAATATTGGGTAAGTGCATGACCCACGCCAAACCAACTGGGGATGATCGCACGACTTTGCATCCAGGAGAAAGCCCAGGGAATCGCCCGGATGGCTGTGAATCCACCAGACTTCCGTTTGACGGGTCGGGAACTCATCTGTAGATGGCCCAGTTCGTCCATTGGGGTGGCAGCCTGCCAGTAATCGAGGAAGCCATCTGTTTCGTAGACAAAGTGGCGATAGGCACGCCGCCCCATCTCAGACAGCCACTCCATCGCGTCCAGCCAATCAGCTTCGGCGTGGGGCGGCTCGGATGTCCCCAACACGGTCAGAGCGGCATGCAAGACCTGATTCAGATGGCGCCGTGCAATGGCGGCATTGCTGTAGCGATAAGCGATCACTTCGCCCTGCTCAGTGATCTTGATTGGTCCATGATAGGAGCTGGGTGGCTGGGAACGAATGGCACGGTTCGTTGGCCCGCCGCCGCGCCCAATGCTGCCGCCCCGCCCGTGAAACAACTCTAGTGTGATGCCATGCTCTGCACAGATCGCGGCCAGAGCTTGCTGCGCCTTATACAAATGCCAGTTAGAGGCCAAGTAGCCGCCATCTTTGCCACTGTCCGAATAGCCAATCATGATCTGCTGTCGCAGTTCCCGCCCTTCCAGGTAGGTCATATAGACCGGGTTCCGAAACAGTCGTTCCATGACCTGTGGAGCTGCTTGCAGGTCGGCTACTGTCTCGAATAGCGGAACTACGTCCACATGGTGCTGGATGCCCACCTCTGTGGCGAAAAGCAGTTGGGTCAGCACATCGCTGGCCGAGGTTGACATGGACGCAATCACGCAGTCAATCACGTCAGGGCCGTAACGCCGATGCGCCTTGCCGATCATACGCCACATCTCAATGATTAAGTTGGTATCCGCGCTAAAGATCGGCTCTGGCGTGAACAAGGGGCGCGGATTGCCAATCTCTTGCGAGAGGATGAGCTGCTTCTCATCTTCCGGCAGGCGGCTGAACTGCTCACTGATCCCATAGTGGCGGAAGATTTCATCAATGGCAGCCGTGTACAGCTCTTGATCTTCGCGCACTTCGAGCGGCACAAGATGCAGCCCGAACATGCGCACCTTTTGCATCAGTCGATAGAGGGTGCCGTTGGCTGCAAGCTCGCCTTGATTCTGGCGTAAGCTGCTGCGCATCAACTGGAGGTCGGCCAACAGATCAAAACCGGAACTGTAAGCGTCTTCTCTCAGCTTGCGTAGGATTTCATCCAACTTCTGGCGATAAATCTCGCCGGGAAAGCGCTCGCTGTTCGGACTCTCCAGTGAGTTGCTCAGGGCTGGTGAGGCGGGAATCTCGCTGGTAGCCTGCGTCATGATCTCGCGCAGGTTGCGCACCTCCTGGATGTATACGTCCCGTGCAGCCTCGCGCAGCGTGGCCAGCGTATTCAGGGTGACCTGCGGCGTCACGTTGGGGTTACCATCTCGGTCGCCGCCAATCCAAGAGGCAAAGCGCAGCACCGGCGGCAAATTGGTCCAGTCCTCGGTTGGATAAGCTTGTTGAAGCGCAAAACGCAGTTCGGCGTAGAAATCGACCAGCACGTCCATCAGCACCGAGGTGAGAAAGTACAGGCCTTGTTCGACTTCGTCTGCTACTG
>JAADYZ010000412.1 GCA_010092775.1 Chloroflexota bacterium | reverse complement strand
CGCCGAAGTCGGCCTGTGTCGCAAACTCGCGACGCTTTACGGCTGCGCGATAGCCTGCTTAGGTCAGCCATCCGAAGAATTATCGCGGCGCACAATACCCTCTCGCCAGGCATAGACGGCTGCCTGGGTCCGGTCTTGGAGATGTAGCTTGGCGAGAATATTACTCACATGGGCGCGCACGGTCTTGATTGTAATGACCAATTCCTCTGCAATGTCGGCATTTTGCAAGCCTTGGGCCACGAGCTGCAGCACTTCCATTTCACGATGGGTGAGTTCTGCGAATGCGTCCGGGTCATCACGGCTGCCCCGGTGCATTTCTTGCACAATGCGCGAGGCAACGTTGGCATCCAAGGTGGCTTCACCGATGGCGGCCTTGCGGATGGCATCTGCTAGCTGAGGGGCTTTGACACTCTTGAGCAAATAGCTCAACGCCCCAGCTTGAATGGCAGGGAAGACATGCTCATCCTCATGGTAGCTGGTCAACACAATCACCTGTGTGCGTGGGCTGATCGCCTTGAGGCGACGGGTGGTTTCCACGCCATCCATGCCACCAGGCATAATGAGATCCATCAGGACCACATCAGGGGCATGATCGACGATGAGTTCGAGCGCATGCTCACCAGATCCGGCTTCTGCTACAACCGTGATATCGGACTGCAAATCAAGATAGGTGCGGACACCTTGCCGCACTACCTCATGATCGTCAACAAGCATCACATCAATCATTCGATAACTCCACTAGAGCGGTTACTCGCGTGCCTTCACCTGGGTGACTTTCAACGGTCACTAAACCATTTAGGGGAGCGAGTCGATCATTCATACTGCTCAATCCGAAACCCGCGGTCGGGCGACGGGTATCAAATCCAATACCATTGTCGCGCACATCCATCGTCAAGCTTTTTGCCTGCCAGCTCAACATGACGCTGACTTGTGTGGCCTGAGCATGCTTCTCTACATTGGCGAGCGCTTCCTGCAAGACACGATACAGAGCTTGTTCTACTGCCAGCGGGGTTCGGCCTTCGGCCTGGGCAACGACCTCAATGTTTACGCCTGTGCGCTCAGACCATGCATCAGCATAGTCACTCAGGGCGGCCAATAGACCCTGATCAGCGAGGGCAGGGGGACGCAACGCGTGGATCAGGCCGACGAGTTCGGTTTGCACATCATCGACCAAGGTTTCGACCTGGGCTAGTATGCTGTCCGCCAGGTTCGGTTGCTCATGGATCACACTGCGGGCTGAGGCGAGTTGCATGCTCGCGGCGAAAACCTGTTGCTTGACGGTATCGTGCAGGTCACGTGCCAAGCGATTACGTTCTTCAAATGCGGCGAGGTCGCTCCGAGTGGTCATCAGGCCATCGAGTTGGCGGGCCATATTGTTAAGATCGCGGCCCAGTTCACCGAGTTCATCCTGGGCTGAGTCGCAAACCATAGGGGCAAGATCACCTTCGGACCAGGCACTAACCGTCTCCTCAACATGAGTCAGGCGGCTTAGCAGTCGCTGTGAGGCCAACCATCCGAAAACGGTTCCCATTGCACTGACACCACACAACAACGAGATGCTGATGACAAAAGTCACGGTAATCACCTCGTCAGGTAGGGTGCGATCGGGGCCCTCACTCGCAAAGACAAGTAGCAAGCTGTGACCTTCGGCTGCTGGAAGCAGATTGTACACTGCGGGTACATCACCATATGCCCCCTCGATGCCGAAGATCGACTCCCGATCGCGATGGGCGCTTGTCGCCTCTGCCAGTAATTCGGGGGGGAGATGATCGGCAAGCGAGCTGTTGAGCGGCAGGGCTTGTGGTTCAACGGCCAGGATGCGTGCATCAGCATCGATCACGGCGACATACTGCAGATCTGTATAGACAATGGTCAACGTTTGTGAGTCATTGCTGATGGTCAGAGTTGAACCGGAGACCCAAAGATCGAGGTAGGTACGCAGTCCAGCAACGTCGTTGGTCTGTAGATAGGGTTCGATGTCATTGAGTACATCGTCAAACACAGCGGGAGAAGCCAGCGACCCATCGGGCACCGCATCAAGAATGAGGATGATGGAGGTCAGGCACAGCCAAAGCAGCAAGAAGACTCCCCCTGTCACCATTGTGTAGGTTAGAGTCATCTTGCCACGTAGCCGTTGAAAAAAGCGCATAACGTTATTGTACTACCATTCGCAAGCGTCCGAGAGTGGCCACCATCAATAGGGCCGCTGTCACAGCCAGGTAGACTGGAATTGTCGCGGGCGAGTCTGTTAGCATCGGGTGCAGCGCCGGGAACCCGGAGGCGTTCAACGCGATATACCACCAGATTAGAAAGCTGATTTCAAACAAGCGCGCCGTGCCACTGATTGTGCCCAGAGCCAGCGCCAAGGCCGGAATGAGCAGTACGCCACTCAGCACCGAGGTGAGCGCCAACCACGCCCCTGATAGTGTCAATTGGAGCATAAAACCGCTCATCAAAACCGCAGTGAGGATGACCCCTGCGAGGTAAGTGGCGGGCAGTTGACGCACCACAGGGTGAGGTGTCGTGTAGATCAAGGCAGCAGTATCATGGGTCTTCTCACGATTACCTTGCGCTGACCAGACCAATACCGGCCAAATTGTAACGGCGACCATGAGTTCCGGCCGTGGTTCAAGCAATCCGAGGATCACGATTCCACCTAGACCGACCAGCCACCACCATGGCTGCCCCTTGATTAACAAGCGCAGTTCAGCGATGATGACCGACAAGAAACGGGATCGTACACGGTCGGTGGCCAGCGGCGTGAGTCGAGAGACCTCAAAGGCCTTAGCTCCTGAAGCGGCGGATTGCTTGGGGAAGAGCTTCTCCCACAGATTGACGAGTTTTCTACCCTGTGGCTTGGCAAAGCGATCAAAAGGGATCACACCAAGAACAGCAACACCAGCTCCAGCAGCCATCCAAGACAGACGGCCAATGATCGCCGGAAGACTCCATGAAATAGGGTAGACATCCAGCACTGGCATCAAGCGGGTTGATCCACCCAGTAGATTCAAAGCCTGAATGCTCGGCGCGTTGGGTTGCGCATAGACGGCAAACCAGGGATAGGCGATGCCGAAAGGATCATAGATACTGATACCGAGGTCAGTGCCGATCAGGCCCAAGCTAGCCAGTGAAAAGGTCCACACGAAAAAGTAGGCAATATTCCCGAAACCACCGCGTAAGAACGGAATGGTCTCAAACAGGACAGCCACTCCTGCCACAAGGCTCATCACCGGTAAACCGACCAACCAGATGAGAAGCACCAACTGCACGATATTGATGGTTAGAACTTCAGCGCGCAGCAGTTGCATGATGGGTGCCATAATCGTCATCAAGGCGAGGTTAGCACTTAACAGGGTGAGGTTACTGGCCCATTTGCCAATGAGGTAAGTGACCGTGCTCGTCTGCGTGGTCGCGATAATCTGCCCGACCCGAGTCTGACGGTCACGCTGGACGGTATTGCGTACGATGTAGAAGGCAAACAGGGACAGCAGCACACTGATGGTAAAGGCAAACATCAGGCCAATTCCCACCGAATTGTAGCGCAGCCGGTGTTCGCCGAGCGTTAGGACAGCATAGTTGGCGTCAAGTGGTGGGACGAACAGGGTGCTCAAGATTGCGGTCAAGATCAACATGATCATGAAGCTTGGGGCACGTACGCGTTGGAGAAAGTCTGCTTTGGCTATCTGAATAATTTGCATGCTATGCCTCCTTAAGCGGTGTACCCGAGGAACGCGTCCTCAAGAGTGGGGTGCGTGATTTGTGCATGGCTGGCTGGGGCTTCATCGTGGACGATGCGTAATTGAATGCCTTCAGGCCGCTGGTTCATGTGGCTCACCAGATATTGCTCTTTGAAATATGGTAGGTCATCTCGCGTCACAGTGAGGTCCCACACGCGACCCTGCATCGTAGCGAGTAGGGCATCAGGCGTGTTATAGGACAACAGATGCCCCTTGTTGATCAATGCGATTGTGTGGGCAGTGGCTTCGACGTCGGAGACGATATGAGTCGACAGAATGATGATGCGGTCAGTCGCGAGATCGGCGATCAGGTTGCGGAAACGCACCCGTTCAGCGGGGTCGAGCCCTACCGTCGGCTCATCGACAATCAACAGTTTCGGGTCATTCAATAGAGCTTGGGCAATGCCCACTCGCTGGCGCATACCACCTGAGTATCCACCAATCGGTCGGCGAGCTGCGTCCTCCAGGTTCACAAGGTGCAGCAGTTCTGCGATGCGCGTCTTTGCTGCTTTCGCGCTGATCCCCTTCAGGGCGGCCATATACTGCAAGAATTCGATGGCGCTCAAGTTGGGGTAGACACCGAAATGCTGTGGCAGATAGCCCAAGTCGCGTCGTAAGGCGTTGGGATCATCGCTACCGTTCCACAGCACACGCCCTTCGGATGGCTTGAGCAGCGTCGCGACGATGTTCATCAAGGTAGACTTACCCGCCCCGTTCGGGCCGAGTAGCCCTACGACTCCTGGCTCAAGCGTCAGGGTGAAGTCCCGCAGGCTCCATGTGCCGCGCTTGTACTGCTTGCCGATCGCTTCAATGTTGAGTTCCATAAGATACCTTTCTTGTGTTGGTTGCTGATGTAGATGTATCTTATGGCAACCCATGCAGTCTGTCGTCGGGGTGTCGCCCACAATCCTATTGGTCTAGAGACCAATACCACAGTGACATCTGAAAATAAAGCCGTCGGTTATGCAAAAAAGTCGCCGAGGAATTCCTCGACGACTTATCTTGTAAATTATAGGTTTGTTATCTTACCATGTGCCCTGAACCGTAGCAGTTGCGGAGAAGCTGCGCCACCGGACGCACTGACCTACTCCCTCAGGTAGCACGCACTCCAAGTCAGACGACTCTATGAAGTCAAGGGAGAATCGCCGGTTTGGCCTCGTTGGAAGAATGGTGCGTCACCTTCGCTGTGCTCGGTGGTGTCAACAATACTCTTTACGGCTGGAACTTCTTCCAGAATGAGTTTTTCGATCCCTTGGCGCAAAGTTACGGTCGCCAGTCCGCAGCCCTGGCAGCCCCCCTGCATTGCCAAATAGGCAATGTCATCTTCAAAGTCTACGAGGGACACCCGTCCGCCGTGGATTGCTACTGCCGGGTTGACGCGATCAACGATGAGTGATGCCACAGCAGCGGCTGTCTCATCTTGCCAGACAGGGTTCGGGTTGTCCACCACGAAGCGCCCCATCTGTTCAATGGACAAGTCGATTGTGGCTCCAGCCAATAGTTTGGCACTGGCTGGGTCAATGAACACCGAGAAGCTCTCGGTCTCAATAACTTCGTCGCCGGCACCTTTATTTGCATCTTCAACGGACCGAATATCGTAAACGAAAGCCGTGTTATCCCTGCCCTTGATGCGCAAGCGCACGGCACGCCCTTCATGGCCTTCTGCTTTCAGCATCTCCGTAATGCGCGTTTGAGCGCCGTCTGTAAATGTGATCATTGAATGTGGTCTCCCATTTTGATCGATCTTTTCACCCCTGCGCTCATCGAAGTGTAGATCGCCGACCCTCTGTCAACTAGCAGAGCCTATGAAAGAGACATTTCAACAGGGTTGAATGTCCTTGATAAGCCCGCTCTGAAACTCGTACAACCAAGACCGGTATCGTAATTCTACTAAGGGATAGAGGGTGGTTTCTTTGTGAGAATGTGAACGAAGTGCCGTATGTCATGTATATCTTGTGACGTTCTCCACGTTTCTATCAGAAGTACATGCTTAGAATATAGTCTAAGGCGTGCCTTATAATTCGAAGAAAAGCCTCCCTGGTACTTGGGGATACGGTATGCAGGCACAACCGACACTTGCTCAGCTAGAAAAGGGGCCATCCGTCCCCGACTGATGGATATAGGACTGGTGAGCGGTGTCGCGGCCATGCGCCATGAGTTCGGGTTGAGATGGACGCTAACGCAGGTCCTTTACACCATTGGGATCGCGTGAGTAGCAGCAGTCCTCGTCTTCCAAATTGATCGCCTGATTGGGCTAGGTTAGAGGGTCGTCATGAAGTCAATGCTAAGACAAGTCCTGGAGCAGTTCGAAGCAACTGACGGCTCGCGGTCCTTGAGTCAAATGGCTCAAGACCTGGGGATCGAGCAAGCGATGTTGGAAGACATGATCCAGTATTGGGTGAGGAAGGGCCGCTTGCGAGCGACCTTTCATGCTGCAAAGTGCGAGTCCTGCGGCTCGACAGAAGCCTGTCCCCTCATGGGTGACATGCCGCGTAGTTACGAACTGGTGGTCGATACCAAACGGTCTGTGCCGGCCTATCAGAACATCGTACAAGTAGAGTGGATCTCAAGCTAACATTGACGCTGAGGGTGGCACGTTCTGCCGCCCTCGGCACACGCTTCTTGAATTGTCTAAAATGGGTTGATTGAAGGATCTCATGTGCCCAACTGTCTGGTTTTACCTCGCTGAAATCTATCGAATCCTAGATCGTGAGCCGATTGCCTCTTTGTCCTTGGTGGCCGAAGGT
Organism: Chloroflexota bacterium; assembly: GCA_010092775.1. Lineage (GTDB taxonomy): Bacteria > Chloroflexota > Anaerolineae > Aggregatilineales > UBA3940 > TC-71. The sequence continues at coordinate 1,203 of JAADYZ010000412.1, read as the reverse complement.
ATGGGTGTATCACTTCAAGCCACCTCGCGCATGATTCGCCGGATGGTCGAGAGTGAATACGTCGAACACGAACCTTACAAAGGGGTCACGCTGACCTCGGAAGGCAAACGCATTGCGCTACAAATGATCCGACGCCATCGTATCCTGGAGGTCTATCTGCACAAAGTCATGGGCTTCGGCTGGGACGAGGTGCATGCCTTATGTGACTCTTTGGAGAAAGGCGTGGAAGATAAGCTGATCGCGCGAATGAATGAAATGGCGGGCTATCCCACTCACTGCCCCCATGGAGAACCCATCCCGTCCAAGAAGGGTGTGATGCCCATTTTAACGGACCAACCACTAGTGCGTTTTGGGGAGAATAGCGCAATTCAGGTCACTCGGGTAAAAGCCCATGAACCTGAGAAACTTCGCTATTTGGCAGAGAAGAATCTGCGTCCGGGCACCTCGGTGATTGTACTGAGTCATGGACCATTTCAAGGGCCAGTTTACATCACCGTTGACCAGGAGCATCACGTCATTGGTCATCAGATTGCCAGTGAGGTCTACGCTCAACCTGCACCATGAATCAGTTGACATAGCGTTAATCCCAAGACAATCAGGGTCCCGGCCAGGCTGACCAGCAAAACGCGCAGCAGTCGCCAGTATTGCTTCTGAAACGGCTCAAGCATTATTTAGTAGGGGGGATAGAGTCTACTAGCTCTATCCCCCCTGCCATCGTCAGGCTTATTGGCTGTCTTCAACCAGGGTTTCGCTGTCCTGGATGACCTCGAAGACTTCCACTTTGGGATGTGCCAGGAAGGTTTCAGGCGGCAGTGTACCGGAGCGAGCGTGACCTTCTTGGAACTCGTCTGAGCTGGTCCATGCCTTGAAGTGTTCTTGACTCTCCCAGAAGGTCATGACGACATAAGGGTCATCTGATGTAGATGGCCGAAGCAGCTTAAATGAGATGAAGCCTGGCATCCCATCCACCAGATTGGCTCGGTCGGCGAAGCGCTCTTCAAAGGCGCTACTATGTTCCGGATTAACAGAAATGCGATTGCAGACAACGATCATGATTTAACTCCTCTTTTGTGAAACGATACGATCTTGGTTGGGAATTGAGACGATCAGTGGGCAGTCGACATAAGGATGATCCTGCACAAGGGTCGGCATCGCAAACGTATCGTGTACACAATCTCTGTGACGGATCCACTGACCGGCAGG
>JAADYZ010000411.1 GCA_010092775.1 Chloroflexota bacterium | reverse complement strand
GTCACGTAGAGGTGCATGGCGATGCCGAAGAGCGCAGCACTCAAGCCAGCCACATAGCGCAGCGCCAACACCATCGTGATCGAGTTAGAAACCACCAGCAGCAAGGTCGAAAGCGTCAGCCCGGCTAGACCTAGGGCCATGCTGGTTTTGCGCCCCAGCTTTCCCAGCAGAATACCGGCTGGCACATTCCCCGTCAGCCGCCCGATGCCCTCCGCTGCCAGCACTGCGCCTACCCATGCATAGGACACGTCGAAGTCGTTGGCAAAGAGAGGCAGCACCGGGATCAAGAGGCCGTTGCTAGTGAAGAACAACATGGACGGCATATAGACTGCCAGCAGCAGCGGGCTGCGGATCAGGTCGATTAGGGACAGCGCCTGTTCTTCTGAGGGCTGGCCTTCTGTCATGTGCCGCTTCCTTTTACCAGGGTATCCACAACGAAACACCCGGCAGTGGCCGGGTGCGTATCGTGTGCTGCAATTCGAGCCGTTTACTTGTCTGCGGCTTCTTTGATGAGCTGAACCAACTCATCGAATTCTTCTTTGAAGAGATGCAGGGTAAGGGTTCCGAGCTGAACGTTGTATACCTCTTCGCCGTCTGCATCTTCGCCTAGCAGAACAGCATAGCCTTCAGTCTCAGCCAGGACGACGAGAGAGTCGTCATCATCAAAATCGTCAAATCGGTCGGCCATAGATCACTCCTCTGTTTGCTGGAAGGTGCTTGATTATATCCCACGACCAGCCTGTATTGGCAGTTCGTATAAGAGAAGCTGGCCATCTTCAGACCACGCCCGCTCAATGTCGGCCTGCTGGGCGATAGGCCGCTCCAACCCTGCCCCCAAGGGCATCTTCCATACGATCTTCTTCTTGCCCTGTGCAGCGGCGATTCCACGCAATCCATGAATCATGTTGGCGAAGGTGGTGTCGTCAGGGGCAGCGACATAGCTGAGATAGAGGTTGTCCGGGTCAGCGTAGGGATAGGCAGGATCGCTCTGGGTGTGGACAATCACCATGCCGTAGAGTTGTTTGAATTGACGCCATCCGACCACGTGGGTGGTCTCGTCTTCTAGATAGTTCAACACACGCTCACGGCTCATGAAGTGCATCACCCAGTGGTATTCTGCAAACTTGTTGAAGCGATACATTGGGGAGGCCTTCAGGAAATTGAAGGCAATGTCAACGTTGCGCGGCTCCAAGACTCGATAGGCTGAATAGTCGGTGTCCATCGCCGGGATGTGGATTTCGGTGGCGCTGAGCAAGTGCACAAAGCCAAGCTTTTTGGCGATCTCTGGCATCCCGGTATTGTGGCTGTAGGTGGCGAAACGGAGCAGGCCGATGCTGTACAGCCTGTGCAAGCGAATCAACTCCTGCACAACGGCTTGCCCAATACCCTGGCCTCGCAATTCAGGCCGAACACGAATGCCTTCCATCCACCACTCGCCTACTGACAATTCGCGGATGCGGCCCAGCGCAACGATCTGGCCATCATTTTCGGCGACTGTTATATACGAGCGGGGGGTAGCCGATTCTTCAACCCACTGCCGCCAAAGCGACTCGTTGATGTAGTCACCTTCGTCCCCCCAGGTGTTGGCCACCATCGGGGCAATCTGCTCCCAATCGGCCTCTTGTGCCTCACGAAAGGCAAGAGGGGCTAGCTGTTGATCACTCATATTTCACCTGTCCCAACTCACTTGACCTAGGATGTGTCGCGTGCGGTCGGAACCTGGAGGCGTAGGGGTTCGCCGGGTTGGATAGGCTGCTCACGATCGACCAGCTTGCCATGCACATAGCGGCCAATGACCAGCAGCGAGGCGAACGTGGGCGCGGCTAGCACGATGCCAAGCAAGCCTGCGATGCTGCCCCCAGCAATAACGGCAAGGATCACCAGAAGCGGGTGAATACGGTTCTCCAAGCCGACCAAGCGTGGGATCAGCACACGATTGTTGATGCGGAGGTAGACAAAGTGCAGCACTAAGGTCAGCAGCATGAACAACCCGTTGCTGACGGGCAGCCAGGTCGAGCCTTGCACACCCGCAACAATCAACATGGCGATCAGCCACAGCACATGCCCTACACCTGGCAAAAACTCCAGCAGGCCCGCACTGATGCCGAAAAAGACCGGCAGAGGCAGCCCAATCGCGAAGCTTAGGGCCGTCACCAAACCACCTACGGCAAAGGCCAGAGCGGTGTGCCCCCGGAAAAAAGCACGCCAGATTCGTTCCACGTCAGTGAGGATCAGGTTGAAGTCAGCTTCGTAGCGCTCTGGTACCAGGTCCTGAATGCTTTGGACAAAGCGCTCGCTGTCGACCGTCAGATAGAAACTAATGATGAAGGTGAATACACCCAAAACGACGAGCTGTGCCACATCCAAAACAAGCAGGACGGCATCGCCCGTTGAAGCGGTTATCGCATCGATGAGACCATTGCTGATGTCATTGACGATCTGCTGCGCCGGAATCTCGATCAACCCGAATGCGATGGCAGCATCAGGGGGCAGATTGGAAATCTGATCCACCAGACTGACGGTCTGAGCGGCCAGAATGTCAACCGAGTTGGTCAAGAACGGCGTCAACAAGACGACCAAGGGCACAACAACCAGCACGATCAAAGCGTAGACCACGCCCGTTGCTGGGCCTTTTCCAAGTGGCGTAATTGATCGGATCCACTCAACAGCCGGATGCAGTATATAGGCAATAATGCAGCCAACAATCAAGGGAATAAAGACGACCTGGAATGCATAGAGTGCGATACCGGTCAATACCACTAGGATGACGACAACGGCAACTTTAAAGGGTGTCCCCCAAGGCGGGCTGACGTCTGTGCTGGTCGGAGTCATTGTAACCTGTCACCTCACTTGTTTGTCATTGTATCCGAATGCTGATTCTGGCACAACCGAGCGCATTACGAGGAATGCAAACAGGGACAGCCCAAAGCTGTCCCTGTCGTCTCGGTTGAATTGCGATCGAAAACTAGCGATCGTTGCGATTACGACTCCGGCTGCGGTTGCGATCGCCGCCACCACTGCCACGGTCGCCGCCGCCTCGATTGGACCGGCTGCGGTTGCGATCGCCGCCGCCACTGCCACGGTCGCCGCCGCCTCGATTGGAACGACCGCGACTGCCACCTCCTCGCGATCCACCGGACGGACGGTCGTTCTCGATAGCCTCTTCGATCGTCCAGCCTTCCAGGACGGCCTGGCGGCTGAGGCGCACCTTGCCGTTGTCGCTATCGATAGCGGTCACCATGACCATGATTTCGTCGCCGACTTGCACCACGTCGTGGGTGCTCTTGACGTGCTCGCTAGCAAGCTGACTGATGTGAACCAGTCCGTCGGTTCCCGGTAGGATTTCAACGAAGGCGCCGTATTGCTCGACACGCACGACCCGGCCGGTGTAGATCCGGCCAACTTCGGCCACTTCGGTCAATGCGAGAATGCGCTCAACGGCTTCTTCAGCACCTTTGCCATCGGTTGAGGCAACATAGATGGTGCCGTCCTTCTCAATGTCGATGCGGACGCCGGTCTCTTCCTGCAAGGCACGTACCGTCTCACCACCCTTACCGATGACAGCACCGATCTTGTCCACGTCGATGTGGAGGGTGATGATTCGCGGGGCATAGGGGCTGAGGTCCTTACGTGGTTCGGCAATACACTCCAGGATCACGTCGAGGATTTGCAGTCGAGCCTGGCGTGCCTGCTCCAAGGCTTCCTGCATGATCTCCGGCGAGATGCCTTTGATCTTGATGTCCATCTGCAGAGCCGTGATCCCCTGTTTGGAGCCGGCCACCTTGAAGTCCATGTCGCCCAGATGGTCCTCCATCCCCTGAATATCGGTCAGGACAGCGTACTTCTCGCCGTCTTTGATCAGGCCCATCGCGATACCGGCAATCGGCTGCTTGATGGGGACGCCAGCGGCCATCAAGGCCAGGGTGCTGCCACAGACCGACGCCATTGAGGTCGAGCCATTTGATGAGAGCACTTCGCTGACGATGCGGATCGCATAGGGGAAGGTTTCTTCGTCTGGGATCATTGGCCGCACGGCGTTCTCGGCCAGTGCGCCGTGCCCAATTTCACGACGGCGTGGGCCGCGCAAGAAGGCGGTCTCGCCAGTGCTGTAGGGCGGGAAGTTGTAGTGATGGATGTAGCGCTTGCTATTGATTGGGTCAACGCCGTCAAGTTCCTGGGCGTCGCGCAGGGTGCCCAGGGTCAGAATGCTCATCACCTGAGTCTCACCGCGCTGGAAGAGGCCCGTGCCGTGCGCCCGAGGCACGACGTCAACATCAGCGCTTAGAGCGCGAATGGTCGTATAGTCGCGACCATCAGGACGCACACCCTCGTGCAGAATGCGGCGGCGAATCTGATCTTTGATCACATCGCTGATGAAGCCTTGAATGGCCTTGGCGTCGTACTCCTCGCCGGTTTCAGCCTCCGGGTCTGGCTCGTATTGGGCCGCGATCTGCTCGCGCAAGTCTTCAAGCTCGGCCGCACGCTCATCTCGATCGTAGTAGGTGCTGACAATCTCCGTCACGCGATCGGTCACCTTGCCAGTCACCTCATCGCGCAGTGTTTCATTCACCTCGACCGGATCAGGTTCGTACTTGGGCTTGCCCAGTTCCTCGCGCATCTGTTCTTGCAGCGCGATGAAGCCCTGCATACCAGCATGGCCAAACTCAAGCGCCTCGACCATTGTTGCTTCATCGACTTCCTCAGCCGCGCATTCGACCATAATGATGGCGTCGCGGCTGGCGGCCATTCGCAAATCCAGGATGGATGCTGCGAGTTCTTCGTAGGTCGGGTTGAGAACAAATTGATTGTCGATCAAACCGACGCGCACAGCACCGATTGGGCCGTCCCACGGGATGTTGGACAGGGTGAGGGCAACACTCGCTCCACTCACACCAAGCACATCGGCGTGATGAACTTGGTCATGGACAAGCGGAGTAATGATGACCTGGACCTCATTGCGCAGGTTCTTGGGAAACAGCGGGCGCAGGGGTCTGTCCGTAAGGCGAGCAGATAGAATGGCCATCTCCGGGGGGCGACCTTCACGGCGGAACCAGTTTCCGGGAATGCGGCCAACGGCATACAAACGCTCTTCAAAGTCGACGCTCAAGGGCATGAAGTCAATGCCTTCGCGCGGCTTGCGGCCCATCGTCGCCGTGACGAGCAGCATGGTGTCTCCGTCACGAATGGTAATGGCGGCCCCGGCTTGTTGGGCCAGGTGCCCAGTTTCAATCACGATTTCGCGTTCACCCAATTGCGCGGTGAAACGCTTTGCAGTAGGTGTCACTTGCTCTGATCCTCCAAATTGGCCCGGAGTTCAGAAACTGGGGCGTGACGACACCCTATGCAGCGCACAGGCTGTCAGCAGGTCCCAATCTCTGCCGCTCCGAGCGAGTTCTTTCAGCTTATTCGTCGTTGCAACTGCTGTGTGTGTTTATCACGCCACGATTATAGCAGAAACGGCGGGTCAAGGGCATTTTCGTCCTCAACCCGCCGTGACATTTGTCCAGGCAAATCGTGATCGCTGAGCAAGCAGGGCTAGCGGCGCAGCCCCAGACGCTTGATCAGCGCAGCGTATTCTTCTGGCTGAGTGCGGCGCAGATAGCGCAGCAAACGACGGCGCTGGCCAACCAAGCGCAGCAAGCCCGGCCGGGAGTGCTGGTCATGGATGTGGGTCTTCATGTGCTCAATCAACTGATTGATACGCACCGTCATCATGGCGATTTGGACTTGTGAGGAACCGGTATCACCTTCGTGCGTACCGTATTCATCAAAGATTTGTTGTTTCTCTGCTTTAGAAAGAGCCATTCAGGATTCCTCTCCCAGGTGTCGTCACCAACCCCGCCGGAGATGGGCGCGGCGGTCGAATGCAAAGTGGGCGAAGTATAGCGCGCTGGGCAAGCGCCTGCAATAGGGTACCCTCTTCTCATTTCTGATCGGTACAAACTTCCGTTATAATAAGGGAATGAAGTGCAACGCAATTATAACATCTGTTACGCCCTCATCGGGCGGAGGACCTCATGAGCAGCGAAATCCCCCCCATTGACGACGAGGAAACTGACGCGACCTACGTCATGCCAGCGGGTGCATCTGATCCCATTATGACGGTTTACAATCGCTTCATGGCACACGTCACGCCTTTTGGTTTTCAAGCTCAGCGAGAGGACCTGACCTATGTCGCGCTCCCATACGAGCCGGAACCCGATGACAAGCTGCTCCTGACCAAACCCTGGCGGCTGATTTTGGAGTTGTATCAAGACGACGCACGCAAAGTCCTGGGGATCGACTTATACGGTGACGTAATCTTCGGTCGGGGTGACAGTCAACCGGGCCGGATCATCGTGGATATGGAACCCTATGGCGCACAAGAACTTGGTGTCTCTCGCGAGCACTTGATGCTGCGTCCCACGAAAAACACCCTCTTCGCCATTGACCAGGGCAGCACCAACGGCTCCTTTGTGAATGGTGCTAAGTTGGGGCGCGGTATCGCTACCCAGATCAAGAATGAAGATATGCTGACGCTGGGAAGTATGGTATTGATGGTCAGTATTGTGAAGCGGCCCACCGACTCCTCAAGTACTTAGCGCAGTTCGTCGAGCTGAGCCTGCAAATCCGTTGAGGGCAGCCGCTGCACATAGCCACGCACCCGGTCAAAATCGCGCTGCCAATGCGGCGTTTGCCGATGGCTAACCTGGAGGGTGTGCAGCGCAATTTCGGCCTCCAGGCGCCACCAGCCCAAGCCATTCAATATCTTTAGGGCCTGTCTAAAGGAATCTTGGGCTTCCCCGAAGCGCCCCAGCGCCTCATAGACCTTCCCCAGGCCCGCCTGCGCCAAGCCCTGGTGCATTGGGTTAATGGACCGTCCGGCGTGGGCCAAGGCCGTTGTAAAGAGACCTTCTGCCTCATCCAGGTCGCCCGCCTGAAGGAGCACCTCGGCAGCAGCCACACGCGCTTGATTGGCTTCTAGCGTGTAGCCTAATTGGTCGAAGCCCTCAGCAGCGGTCAAGAAGTGAGCCTTTGCTTCGGCCAGTCGATCCTGCCAGAAGAGCGTGTCCCCAATCAAGCTATCAAGGTAAGGTTGAGGCCAATCTAAGCCGGTAACGACTTGCTGAACCAGGTTGATCGCATCCACAGGATGGCCC
>JAADYZ010000410.1 GCA_010092775.1 Chloroflexota bacterium | reverse complement strand
TCGTACCAGGGGACGGCCACCCGGGGTGTCAGCGCCATCACGAAGAGGCCGACGCCTAACAGCGCTAAGCCAGTCAACACCAGGGCCCGGTCACCGACTGCACGGCTCCAGATGCGGATGAAGTAACCTTGCACAGCCACCAGGATCACGCCGACAAAAGCCAAGACCACCCCGATGCCGACGGCATTCAACCCGAGTCGATTGAGGGCAAACAGGGGTGTTGTCTGCTGAAAGCCGCCGAAAGCCAGTTGATAGAAGAAGATGGTGATTAGCAGCACGCCGATCTGCGGACGTTTGAGGGCTGTGATCATGGCGTTGAAGGAGAATGCACGGCGCATCCGGCTGGTGGCCTCGGTGCCATCGCTGCCCCGCGCTTCGGGTGGCAGCGTCTCGGGTAGCAGGGCAATCGTCAATAGGACGGCCAACATCGAGAAGCCTGCCGCTACGAAAGCTGGCACAGCAAAGTTACTGTTGGTCAAGGCGAGCGTGACCGAGGTGATGACCGGGCCGATGATGAAGCCCAGCCCAAAGGCCGCGCCGATCAACGCGAGACCTTGAGTGCGCGTCTCGGGGGTGGTGCTGTCGGTCATCACAGCCTGGGCAATCGAGATATTGCCACCGGTGAAACCATCCAGCATCCGCGCGACGAAAAGCAGCCACAGCGCGTGTGGCAGACCAATCGACTGCGACAAGCTGCTGGCGATGGGGAGACTGGCCACACCCAACAGAATGAAGCCCAGGAGCGAGCCAAACTGGCTGACGATCAGCACGGGGCGCCGCCCAAAGCGATCGGATAAGCGTCCCAGGATCGGTGCTCCGATGAATTGCATCAGCGGATAGGAGGCGCCAAGCAGGCCAATCACGATTTCGTTTGCGCCAAAGGAGACTGCATAAAGCGACAACATGGGGATGATAATTGTCAAACCCATCAGGTCGACAAAGACAATAAAAATCACTGGTAGAATACGGCGAAAATCGAGCTGGGTTCGGCCCTCCATACAGCACCTCATCGGCTAGCAAGCATCTATCTTCTGATAGTACTGATTTTCACAAAGGGAAACAACCCAGCCAGGCTGGGCAGATCACAAAGTTGTAAGCCCACCTGGGGGCATCCCCTACTGGTCAGGCCGCGCAGAGCATGCAATAATAGTCAGAATCCACTCTTGCAGCCAGTCCGGGGCGGGGAGCACTAACGACCGGTTGTCGCGGAGTATGTCGAAAGGACCCTATCATTATGAGACTGTTCATTACGAACTATACACACCGCTCTGGTGTTTATGGCGGTACGTACCGCATCCAGGCTATCACGGAGGCGGCCTTGCAGGCGGGCCATGAAGTGGCGATTTTTACGTCGAAGCAGCGTAGTGGCACCTTTGCCCCGCTCGGTGTCACCATCTTTGAGGGCAGCGCGCTGCAAAACGGATCAGCATTATCGCGCCTGGGCCAGCAGATTATGTCGTTTGGCACAACCGGACGCTTGAACCGGACGCCCGAAAGCCTATGGGATGTGTTGGCCAGCGGCTTCGCCAGCAACGATCACTTTGCGGCCCTGGTGGGCCAGCAGGTCGATGCGATCAGCAGTTTTCGGCCTGATGTCGTGCTAACAGACATCGACCCAGCAGCCCTCATCGCTGCCGATCTAAGCCAGCTTCCGGCGGCTTACATCTTTCAAAGTGCCTATATGGGCGGAGCGGGTGCGCCATCCTGGCGGCGGGTGCAGCAAGCCATCGAGCACGTCTACGATCGCTATCGGCGGGCCGGGCCATCGCCAGAGGAGCTGTACTTCACACCCTCCACATTGAAGATCATCCCATCCATCCCGGAACTGGACAGCTTTCCACCCGGTCGACCCGATGCAGCCTTTGTGGGCAACCTGGTGCTGCCGGACCCGGTTGACTTCGAACCAAGCTCCTTGATCGCCTCGCGCCGTTACATCTACGTTCACATCCGCCAGTCGGATATCAGCGTCGACAAGATGAAACAGGTGCTGCCAGAAGTCTTCCCTGCCGGGAGCGAGTTCACCTGCGTGGTCTACGCACCGAGCCTCAGCACGGCTCATCAGGTCGCTAATGTGGCGTTCTGGCCAACCGTCGGAATCGATGCCATCTTGCGGCACAGTGAGTGGGTCATCTGTCACGGCGGGATGAACATCACCGTACGTGCCTTGGCAGCGGGGATGCCAGTGATCATGTTCCCTGGCAACAACTTCGAACGGCGCTTCCAAGCCGAACACATCGAACGCAACGGGGCTGGCTTCATGGGCGAAGATGATCAGTTCAACGTCGAGTGGCTCAACGGAGCGCTCAGCTACCGTGATGAGATCGCCCACATCGCCGCCCGCCTGGGTGAGTCGGTCGAGAAGTTCGGTGGCGCACCACAGGCCATCCGGGAGGTGGCCCGCTGGGCCAGTCAACCCGCCTGACCGCAAGATAAGCCTCGCAGCAGCGGGGCTTTTTTATGGTCTCCGAGGGTGCAATCCCCAGGGCAGTACCTTCCTCCCAAAGACTGGGGTCGTTAGCCGACCGAAACAGCGGGTTAGAGGGCGGTTTGCTATAATGACAGTTATGAAGACAAATTACGGAACTTTAAGCATCATCTTACCAGACGGGACGCGCCGCGAGATCACCCTGATCAAGCCACAGGCCACGCTCGGTCGCGACAACGACAGCGACATTGTGCTAGACGATGGGCGGGTGTCGCGGGTCCATGCGATGTTTGAGATCGACGACGAGGGCCCCAGCATTGTCGACCTTGACTCGCGCAATGGGACGGCGCTCAATGGTCGGCCAGTGGAACAGGAAACAGCCGTCAACCCCAACGACGTGATCACCGTCGGTGATACGCAGATACGCTTCAATCTGGAGCCGCTTCCCAAGGCTCAATCCGACTTCCCGTTTATCGACGACGAACGGGACCTGACCACCACGATCGAGGATACGGCTGTTCTGCAAACCGTCTTCGCGACGGACGCGCCACGTATTGTGATCCACACTCCGGAGAAGACCTGGGAGGTGGTGGTACAGGATGGCATGGTCATCGGGCGCGACCCACGCAGCGATGTCTTGATCAACCAGGGCAAAGTGTCGCGCCAACATGCGGTCATTGAAGAGCGCGGCGGCGTTTACTTCATCCGTGACTTGAACAGCCGTAACGGCACCTGGGCTGATGGGCGTCGGATCGACGGTGCCCATCACTTGTCCTTTGGCGAGACCCTGCGCATCGGGGACGCACACATTACCTTTAAGAATGCCTTCAATAATACCGATCTGCACTACGATGAACCCCTCTATCGCAGTGATGGCACCCCCAGCCGCATGCCTGTGGTGGTGATCCCTGGCTTCATGGGCTCTGAGTTGTGGTCGGATACCACGCGACAGTGGCCAAACGTGTGGCGTGCCTTCATCGATCCGGAGATCTATCGGCTGGATGCAGGCCGACCGGTCATGTCGCTGGAGCCGCGTGCAGTGGTCGATGAAGTGGTCATCGTGCCTAACCTTCTCCAGGTGGCGCAGTACAGCCGCCTTGGTGACTTCCTGGAAGAAGACCTGGGATATACGCGCGGGGTCGATTTGCTGGAGTTTCCGCACGACTGGCGGCTCGATAACCGCGAAATTGCCGCTCACCTGGCCCAGGCACTTGACGAGTGGGATGCCCCCCCACCCTACGCCATCCTGGCGCACAGCATGGGCACCCTCAGCACGCGCTACTTCATCGAGCGACTGGGCGGAAAAGACATCGTGGGGCGCTTCATCTCAATTGGTGGGCCGAACTATGGTCTGGGCAAGTCGATTCCCTCGCTGCTAACCGGGCGCGGCGTGCTGCCCTTTGGCAACCTGGGTGATCGCTTCCGCGAACTGCTGGCCACCTTCCCACCAATGTACCAGTCGCTGCCCTTATATCCGAAAGTTTATGATCAGACTGGGGCGGAACTGAATCTGTTTAGCCAAGACACCTGGTTGGAGGACTGGCAGCGCCCCTTCCTGCGCGATGCCTTGAAGTTCCATCGCGAACTCGGCCAGACCAGCAGTGTGCCGACCGTGTCTGTGTTTGGCTACAACCTGCGCACGATCGCCCGCGTGAATGTCGTGGTTGACCGCGATGGCCGCTTCACCAATATGGACTTGGTCTACGACGATAACGGTGATAACTCCGTGATTAAGCGCAGCGCCATCATCCAGGGCAGTGAAATCCACCCGGTGGAACAGCATCATGGCAGCCTATATGTTGACAAGGACGTGCAGATGCGCCTGATGATCGAGCTGACCAAAGCGGTCCCCGTGTAGGAGCTTGATTGCGACCATGGCAACCCAAACGTAATCGCCTCAGCCTAGATGGCTTCGTTCGCCGCTATGACGAAGAAGTGCATTTGAAATCATCGATGGTGAACGGATCAAGCAGATGCCCCTGAGTAGGCCCGTCAGTCTAAACAGTTTGATCGGCTCGATCGTGCTAAGCACCATTCTGCGAGTTGACGCCCTGACGACGATGCGGTAAGGTGCCCCCAAAGCTGAGGAGGCAGGAGATGACCGACAAGAAGGCAAACAAGCGAGTGGGGCTGAGCGCCTGGGCCGCCCGCATTGGACTGCTGCTGGGTGGACTGCTGCTGGGTTTTCTGTCCTATACGACCATCAGCCAGAGCATTCATGACGCGCGCGTCCTCAACAATCCGCCGGAAGCCAGCACATTCTATCCAGTTGGCGACGGGCGGCAGGTTCACGTCTACCCTAGCGGGAGCGACAACCCGGACGACATCGCGCTGGTGTTCGTAGGCTGTATCGTATGCAGTTCGGAGTTTTGGCAGGCGATCCAACTTGAAGCAGGCGAATTCGTCCAGACTTATGCTTTTGATCAAGCCAACGTTACCTGGAGCGATCCTGGTCCTCCAGCCTATCCGGCCAACATTGCGGCTGATCTCGCTGATTTCCTGGCACAGATCGAAGAGGAGCAGGTTATCCTGGCAGGGTTCTCGGCTGGGATGCTGCCTATCTTTCGCTACATGGACAATCCGAACCCGGATGCTCCTGAGGTAGTCGCGCTCGTGTCATTTGAAGGAAGCATCTTGCATGAGGATGAGGTCCTCCAATATGCAGACAGCTCACCCATCGGGCTGACCGATACGACCGCTAACTTGGTCCTACAATTGGGTATCGGGCGGCTGCTCGTCCCCTTCTTTCAGGGGCCACTCGACCAGAGCGTGAACGTCACCAATCGAGATTATTATGACAGGGTGCGGATGACCACCGGGACGCGCAAGGCGCTGCAAGCCTGGCACGAGCAGTTCTCGCCGCAAATGGTCGCAGATGTCCGAGAGATGACCGAGAGCATCGTATGGCCGACTGATGTCATCGTGTACGTCTTCGACCCCGACAATGCGCCAGAGGCCGCCTTCATCCAGCAGCAAACGGCTGAACAAATTGAGCTGTTTAACCAGCGCAACAGCTTACAAGAAGTGTGGTACCAGGACTGGGTGGCCGCCGCTCAACCAGAAAGCCGCTATATTGTGGTCGAAGACAGCTCACATTCCGTGATGTTGGATCGCCCTGAAGTCATCCTGACGGCGCTGGACGAGCTTGTGACGCTGCTCCGAGAGCGCCAATGATACTCAAGCTGTGGCATTTCGCTAGCCTGCATGCTCTGCCCTGCCTTGCTGGGCGATGAAGGCGGCTTTCAAGCCGAACTTACCTAGATTACTGAGTACGCCGAAAGCCAACCACAGGCCCAAATCAGGCGACAGGCCAAAGATCGTTGCGAAGTTGACTGCCCGTCCCGTCAGTTGAGAGATGAAAACCGGGACCCCAAAAGCCAGCAGGATCACCACGCCCAATTGCAGCAGCAGGCCGGGCAGCATTCTGTTCAGGGGTGCACCTTGAGCGGCTTCGCGCCAGCGTGGATAGCCTGAGATAAACCAGCGCACATCACTGCCCACTGTGATCAGGAAGACGACCGCCAGAATCGTGAACAGCACACTCATCGAGGTGCCCTGCTGCGGCTCGTCACCGCTAATCGCAGCGACCACGCCCTGCCGGATGGTCGGATAGGCCATCACGGCGTAGAGCACATGGTTAAGATTGACCGTGTAGGCAAAAGCGAGGTCCTGATCGGGCAGCAGCACAATTCCGGCGTGGTAGTTACCCAGGTCGCCGGTATGCTCGAAGCCCCGCACATTTCCATAATCAGCCGCAAACCAGCCGTTCTCATAGGGTAGATCAGCCGTGTTTACATTGGCGGGCAGCCAATCCTCGTCACCAAGCTGAGCCTGTGCAAAACGCGCCAGGTCGGCTGTCGTGCTGATCAGGTAGCCGGAAGGCAGACCATAGGTCACATGAGGTTCTTGCCGCTGGAAAGGAAAGGCAAAGAACGCACTGTGGCCGCTCGTCAGCACCCCTTGGCTGGGGGCCGTGCTGCTGGCCATCGAGTCGGTCATACCGAGCGGGTCGAAAACCTGGTCAGCGATGATCTGCTCATAAGGGTCGCCGCTGGCGGCTTCGATCACCGCGCCGAGTGCTTGATAATTGCTGTTGAAGTAGGCGAAGGTCTCGCCGGGGGTGCCAGTAGGATCGGCCCGTTCGAGGTCGCGCGCCGCCGTTTCGATGCTCGCAGTGGCCGGTAGATTAACTCGATAGCCCAAATCGGACAGACCGCTGGTATGATTCAGCAGATCTTGCACAGTGACTTGTTCGGCCAGTGTGGGGTCGGTGAACCCAAACCAGGGCAGGTAAGTTTGCACCGGCTCAGCCGGATCGATGGCGTCGGCCTGCGCCAGCTGCAGCGCTGCATAGGCGGTGATCGGTTTGCTGACTGAGCCAACATAAACGATTGAGGTGGGCTGGAGATCGCGGTAGCCTTGCTCGTACAATATCTCATCAGCGCTCACGACGACAATCGACAGGCCGGGTAAACGATGCTGACTGACCTGGGACTCTAGAAAGGCGTCCAGGACTGCCGGATCGAATCGGCTTTGTTGACGCTCGCCAGCGTGGGCTGCGGTCGGCAGGATCAGAATAAGGCTCAACATCAGAGCCAGTAGCGGCAGGCGCTTGCTTGAAATCATGTCACCTCACAGCAGTCGAAGTTCGAGTTCAAGCTCGTGTTCAATCGGGATGTCGTCCAGGCCACGAGCTGGAATCTGCGGTTTGAGTTTGCGCGAATCGGTCACGGCGTCGCGGTGAAAGGCGATCAACTGAAAGCCGCGCTTCTGGTAGAAGCGCAGCGCGTGCATATTGTCGTTGGTCGTAACCAGCCACACGCGCTGACAGCCTGCTTCACGAGCGGTAGATTTGAGGGTTTCAATCAGCGAAGTCGCTACTCCCAGGCCACGCACCAGGCTGTTGATGGTCACCAATTCGCAGGCCAGGCCGTTGATATGGTAAGTCAGTAGCCCAACGCGATTCCCTTCATGTTCGGCGACAAAGCCAGGCAATTCCATCACATGGTGGAGCACGCCACGGCTGACAACCTGGGTTGATCCCCAGGCTTCGGTGAGCAGGCGGTGTGCCCACTCGTGGTCTTCTTGCGAGATCGGTCGGATGGTCGTCATTCTGCTCGTTTCATGAATGTCAATACGATGAATGGAGCGAGCGAGGCGCGCCCCGCTCGCCAGGTTGTCTCATTTGGCCAATACGTTGGATAGATTGTACAGGTTGAGGTCGATGCCTTTCGTCTTCCCGGCCACCTCTTTCAGCGGCGTAGTCATGATGCGATCGCCAGCTACACCAACCAGGACACCGGTCTCACCACGTGCCAGGCTGTGGATGGCCCCCGCCCCCAGCCGTGTGGCCAGGATGCGGTCGAAGGCGGTGGGCGCACCACCGCGCTGTACGTGCCCCAGAATGGTGGCCCGCATATCGAAACCCAGCTCCTCGCGGCGGGCCTCGCAGTAGTTGATCAGGGCTTCAGCGTTGTACTTGGCCCCATCGGCCACCACGATCATGGCGTGCTTCTTGCCGCGCATGTAGGCTTCCTGGATCATATCGACGACCGTCTCGGCCTCCGTCGCGACCTCTGGAATCAGCACGGCTTCAGCCCCACCAGCGATCCCCGCCATCAGCGCCAGGTAGCCACAGTCGCGGCCCATCACCTCAACCAGGAACGCACGCGAATGCGATGAGGCCGTCACCTTCAGCCGGTCGATTGCCTCAAGGGCAATATTGAGCGCCGTGTCGACGCCGATAGTAATGGTCGAGCCCAACAGGTCGTTATCGATAGTCGAGGCGACGCCGACTGCCGGAAAGCCATCCTCGTTGAGTGCGCTGGCGCCAGACTGCGACCCGTTGCCACCGATCACCACCAGGGCATCCACGTCGTTCTGGCGCAGATTGCGAATCGCTTTCTGCCGCCCCTCGGG
>JAADYZ010000409.1 GCA_010092775.1 Chloroflexota bacterium | reverse complement strand
CCCTGACCGCGCACGACGATTACGCCCTCTACCAGCGCGCCGATGCGCAGCTCGTTGAGCAGGCGGGTCTTGCCAACACCGCTTTCACCACCGATCAGCCAGGATGAACCACTGCCGTTTACGGCTTCCTGGAGTGCGCTTCGCAACTTGGCCATCTCTTCGTCGCGACCGACAAAGGCAGCAGACTGAAGGAAGCTCTCCCGGATTGCCTGCGTCTCGACGGGGACCGGTCGATTGGTTGCTTCGCATAAAGCCTCGATCACCGCATCGGCGCTGCCGAGCCGCTCACCGGGATTCTTGGCGAGCAAGCTTTCGATCACCTCAACGAGGTCGGGTGGGGCATCCAGCAGAGTCATGTCAGGCGCTTTGGAGATGACCTGCATCAGCAGCATCGATGGGCCAGACCCCTCGTCAAAGGGGTGGCGACCAGCCATGATCTCATAAGCCATCACTCCGACCGCGTAGAGGTCAGATGCGAATGACGCTTTGCCGCCCTGTACGATCTCTGGTGACATGTAGGCCAGGGTTCCAACGGTTTCGGTGGCTTCCTCACGCACAATGGACAGACCAAAGTCAAGCACTTTGACGATCTTTTGGCCGTCTACCTCTTCGACCAACACGTTACCCGGCTTGAGGTCCCGATGAAGCACACCCCGACGATGCAGATAGGCCAGGGCTTGCAAGGTCTGGATCAGCAGGTCAACCTGAACATCAATCGGTTGGCCTCGCCCAGCATCTACAAAGGTCTGAGCATCTGCCAGGAACTGCATTGTGAAATAGGGCTGATGCACATCATCGAAGCCATAGTCCAATACGTTGATGATATGGGGATGGCGCAATGAAGCAAGTGTCTGGAACTCTGCGGCCAGGGCGAATCGCAAGCTGGTTATGTCGTTGTTGGCCCCGCTGACGCTCATGAATTGCAGGTTCTCGGTCGGAGCCAGCACACGTTTCAAGGCGACATAGCTCTTGGCCTCGCCCTGCCCCAAACGATCAATAGCGCGATAGACAGCACCCATACCACCACGCCCCAGCAACTCACGTAGAATGTAGCGGTGGGCAATGATGGTGCGCAGTGTCTCAGATTGGCTCATAGGGTGGCTCTCCGGGAGTGGATTGGCCTGGTTGGCAGAAAGACTCATCATAGCGATTATAGAGGAAGTGGGCAAAAGTGGAAACCACACTTCTTTCTCATATGGCTACTTGTGTGGACTGGCAAATCGCCAGCCAGCGCTGAAGGAGGGTTGAAGGTGCACCCTCCCGCCACAGGAGATCAATCGAAACGCGGACATCTGGCGCAGCGAGGTCTCGGAACACCACCCCGGACAGCCGCAAGGACGCAACTGATGCTGGAAGCACAGCAATGCCCAAGCCTGACGCAACAAGTCCCAGGATGGTCGGCATTTGGATGGCTTCTTGAACCACATTCGGGCGCAAGCCAGTTGCGGCCAGGGCGGTGTCAATCTGTTGGTAGAGCCCCTCGCCAAGCTGAGGTGGAAAGTGTACGAATGCTTCACCCGCAAGCTCAGCCGGGTCTATGCTGTCATGCTGCACCAGGGGGTGGCCTGCCGGCAGAACCACCACCAGCGTTTCCGTCAGCAGGCTTTGGCGGTGCAGCCCAGGCAGATTACGACCAGGTCGGGCCAACGCAAGGTCAATACTGCCAGAAATGAGGTCATCGACCAACGATGCAGTTGGTCGCTCCAGCAGGGTCAATCGGACATCAGGTAGCTCGGATCGAAGCTGCCGCAGAAGGTGGGGCAGCAAGTGATAGGCGGCTGAGCCGACAAAGCCCAGGGTCAAGTGGCCGCGTTCACCGCGCTCGATTTGTTGGGCCTCGCGGGCGGCTTGATCAACGGCGGCCAGTATGGAACGCGTCTGGCGCAAGAAGGCCTCGCCAGCCGGAGTCAGGCTGACCTGTCGTGTGGTGCGCTCAAAGAGAACCACACCGAGTTCTGCCTCCAGATCCCGGATTTGTTGGGACAGGGGTGGCTGCGTCATGTGGAGGCGCTCAGCGGCTCGCCGGAAATGCCCCTCTTCCGCCACTGTCACGAAATAACGCAGGTGCCTCAGTTCCATCGATTGATCCTCCTTGGCTATCAATAAAGAGAGTATAGCGTATTGGACCTATCAAAGACGTTGGGATAGCATGTCTGCGTTGCGAAATGAGGAGAATTCATCATGACTGAGCAGAAGGTTGCGATCATAAGCGGGGGCGGTAGCGGGATCGGCAAGGCGATTGCCCTGGCCTTAGCTGAACAAGGCTGCCAGGTGGTCATCATGGGGCGTAGCGCTGAGCCGCTGGGAGCCGTCGCACAGGCGCAGCCCGGAATCGCTGTACAGCAAGTCGATGTAAGCCAGCGTCGATCCGTCGCAAATGCCATTGAGGCCGTTGTCGAGCAGTTCGGGCAGATTGACGTGTTGGTCAACAACGCTGGATTCATTGAAGGGATCGCTGCTACTGCACCATTGGATGAGGCCGAAGCGATTTGGGAGCGAGAGATGGCTAGCAACCTCAAAGGGGCTTTTTTGATGGCCGTTGCAGTCGCGCCTCAGCTCACGCGGCCCGGCGGTCGGATCATCAATATCAGTTCGATCGCGGCCTACACAGGCGGAAGTCGAGGCGGTGTGTTGGGTTATGCCGCAGCCAAGGCAGGTCTTCACGGTTTGACGGTCGCGCTGGCGCGTGACCTCGGGTCGGGTGGCATCTGCGTCAATGCGGTGGTGCCTGGATTGATTACCGGGACCAACTTCTTCGGTGGGCCCCTGCCTGACGAACGCGTGACGTGGGTGGCTGAACAGGTGCCTTTGGGGCGGGCAGGCCAGCCCAATGACGTGGCGGCTGTGGTCGCTTTTCTGGCGTCGGAAGGCGCGAGCTACATCACAGGTGAGATCATCAATGTGAACGGTGGTTGGCTGTTTGGGCGCTAAGTGCCCACATACCTGGCTGCCAGTCGGGCTAGAGCAGCAGCGATCAGCAAGAAGAAGACACGCTGTACGATAATGAACAAGCCCAGAGCCAATTGCGCTGCCGCCAGGAGCGTTGTGGCGCGATCGAAGCTAATTGCGAAACTACTGATGATCAGGCTGGTTAGCCCGGTCGACAATCCGCTGTTGATGGCCCAGATGATCGCGGAGACCACAGCGCCGATGCCCAGGGTAGCGGCAATGGCGCTGCCAGTATTCTTGAAGCGGAGGCCAAACAAGGTGCCGAGAGCCGTCCACAGCGCTGTATCTGCCACAAAGCGCAGGGCGACTCCGAGCAGTGAGAGCAGTACAGCTCCCGCACTGATAAGGCTGACCATTCCCGACTGCCCCGAGCTAGCACTGGGATTGAGCAGCGTAAACAGCAGACTGGTGTAGGCCAATGGAAGTGTCCCCGCTGCCAGCACATAGATCAGGCGCAGGCGAAAGACGCCACCAGCTCGATAGCCGTCAACAAAGTCTGCGTCTGCCAGGGCGGTCAGGCGCATCGACTGCACTTCTTCAGTGGCCTGCATCGCCGCCGCCAAATAGGCGGCCACGGCACCGCTGCCCAACGCAGCAACAGTCAGCAGCAGCGCCGGGATGACAGTAACAACGCGGAAAACCAGGCCAATCGTTTGTGGTGCTGCGCCAGACAAGACGAGCCCCAATCCAACCGACAGCCCAAGCGAGATCAAAAAGCTCGCGGCCAGGATCATCCACAGCACGGAGCTTGTCAGCGCTGTGGCCCGATGCTGAATCAATTGGAATAGCGGATTATCACGGACCTTAAGCAGAATGTTCATAGCATTAGGACTCCGCCAGCAGATAGCGCGCGATCAAGTGGGCACTGTGAACCACGCTCTCTTCGTGGGTGCGTTCGTAGGCATGGGAAGCATCCACGCCAGGGCCGATCAAACCGACGCGGGCTTGACCGCCAGCGCGCCAGTAGGCGCTGCCATCAGAGCCGTAGTAGGGATAGATATCCAGCTTGTAGGGGATATCGTAGTGTTCTGCCAGGCTGCGCAGCTTGTTGTTCATCTCGAAGTGGTAGGGGCCGCTGGAGTCTTTGACGCAAATACTGACGCTGAACTCGTCACCGGCTTGACCATCGCCCAATGCGCCCATATCGATGGTGAGTAATTCGGTCAGCTTATCCGGTAGGCCGTTGGACCCGCCATGCCCCACCTCTTCATAGTTGGCGATCAAGATGGTGGTATCTTGAGCAGGCCGCTGATTGGCCATGTGGAGCGCC
Organism: Chloroflexota bacterium; assembly: GCA_010092775.1. Classification (GTDB taxonomy): domain Bacteria; phylum Chloroflexota; class Anaerolineae; order Aggregatilineales; family UBA3940; genus TC-71. Next base: position 192 of record JAADYZ010000409.1, on the reverse strand, counting down.
TGCATAGCCCCGTAGATGGCGGCGACACCGGCCTTGTCATCCAAGTGACGCGACCGAATGAATCCGCTTGGGCTGCGTTCCACGCGCGGGTCAAGAAAGACGAAATCGCCCACCTCGATGCCAAGCTGGCGTGTGTCGTCGGCGCGGAAGACGCGTTCATCGATGCGCACTTCCATCAAGTCGGCTGTGCGT
>JAADYZ010000408.1 GCA_010092775.1 Chloroflexota bacterium | reverse complement strand
CGAATCTCATCGGCCTGATCGTAGTCTTTATTCTCGCGGGCTGTCTTGCGCAGGCTGATCAGAAGCTCGATCAGTCCATCCTGCCGGTTGGCGCCATTTCCGCTGCTGATATTCTCAGGCACAATACCCAGAATGTCCCCACCTAATTCGCGATAGAGTTGATCGATTGCTTCCAAAGTCGATTGACCAACCGTCTGCTTGCTATTGAGCAGCGAATTGACATCTGTTGTGAGCGTATCCAGAACGGCGAGTGCCTGTGGCGCGTTGAAGTCATCGTCCATGACCTCTATGAAGCGCTCTCTAGCTGTCTTCAAGCGATCCAGGAAGCTGTTACCGTCGTCGGTGTCGGGGGCATCACGCAGCTTGTAGCGTGTCAGCGTGACGCCATAAATGATGCCTTCCCAGCGCTTGCGGGCGGCTTCGACGGCCTCTTCGCTGTAATCGATCTTGCTGCTATAGTGGCTGGTCATGATGAAGGTGCGCAATGTCTCAGGCCGTTGATTAGCCAAGGCATCTTTGATCGTCACGAAATTGCCCAGGCTCTTGCTCATCTTGACCCCGTCAATAGTCAACGAACCAGTGAGCAGCCAGTAGTTCGCGAAGGGTTTGCCGTTGGCGCTCTCGGATTGCGCGATCTCACACTCGTTGTGCGGAAATTGATTCTCCAGACCACCACCGTGAATGTCGAAGGTCTCACCCAGGTATTTCCCTGCCATCGCGGAGCACTCAATATGCCAGCCAGGGAAGCCAAGGCCCCAGGGGCTTTGCCACTGCATCAAATGCTCTGGCTCGGCATGACGCCACAAAGCGAAGTCTGCTGGATGACGCTTCTCAGATTGGACGATCTCGCGCGTCCCTTCTTCCAGGTCCTCCACCACCCGGCCAGACAGCTTGCCATAGTCTGGGAAGCTGGCGACCGAGAAGTAGACATCACCGCTCTCAGTGACGTAAGCATGGCCTGTTTCAATCAGCGACTTCGTCATCTCGATTTGCTCGACCACATGACCGCTGGCCCGGGGCGAGATGTCCGGGCGGATCACACCCAGCGCATCCATATCTTCAAAATAGGAGCGGGTGTACAGCTCAACGACTTCCATCGGCTCTAGAGATAGTGCACCCGCCTTGCGCAGCACACGATCTTCACCGGTATCGAGAAGATGCCCCACGTCTGTGATGTTCTGCACATAGCGCACCTTGAACCCGCTGTAACGCAAATACCGCACCATCACATCAAACGAGACATACGTTCGGGCGTGACCTAAATGCGAGTGATCATAAACGGTCGGTCCGCAAACATACATTTTGACCTGCCCCTCGACCAGCGGGACGAAAGGTTCTTTTTCACGCGAGAGGCGATTGAAGACGACCAGTGCCATCGGCTTGTTCCATTTCGGTTCAACACAAATCAGTCAGGAATGAGGGTACAGGATGTTGGGAACGGCGTCAATGCACTAAAGACTTTCTTCTTTGCCTAAAATCTGAGGAATGCCGTCCAGGTGTTCTCCGAATACTGGGCCGGAACCGCATCTCCCAGGCCACAAAACTCGTCGAAGATCGCTCCCATCAGACGCACACCTTGGGTTCCATCTCGCCAGGTTAGGGTAGGGTAAGCGGAGACAAACGGGTCTCTAACCCGCTGGTAGATGGTTTTCAGACCATACCTAATCGTATCCCGACGATTGAACCCCACAAGCGCTCTTCATTAAGAGTGGTCAGATTTTGGGTAGTCGATCCATAATAAGGCGAAAGGTCAGTTCATCTGACGAGAACAGCACTAATTCAGTGGCCTGAGTCCAACCCAATAAACCGCAGGCACCGATCATTGTAATCTATGGGAGAACACCGACTTATTCAACCTCAGCGCTCCAGCGATTGTAGCTCATACCGGTTGGGCTGGGCGGAAATCGCAGCAGCACAGGCTTAGTTATCGGCGTCTACGCCTCACTCAATGTGTCTGGGTTTAGAGAAGATCATGCGGCCAGCAGCCGTTTGCAGCACTTTGGTCACCTTGACAGACAAATCTTGGTCGATGAAGTCGCGACCCTGTTCAATAACCACCATAGTACCGTCATCAAGATAAGCCACGCCCTGACCTTGCTCGCGCCCTTCCTGTATCACATGGACGCTCATCTCTTCGCCAGGTAGATAGACCGTCTTGACCGCGTTAGCCAAATCGTTGATGTTGAGCACCAACACACCCTGTAGTTCAGCGATGCGGTTCAAGTTAAAGTCGTTGGTCACGATGGCGCAGCGCAGCCGCTTAGCCAGCATAATCAGCTTCTCATCGACCGAATGATAGCCTTCCACATCCATATCGGTGATACGGACTGGAACGAGCGAGTCTTGTTGGAGTTTCCTCAGAATATCCAAGCCACGTCGCCCACGCTGTCGGCGCAGCATGTCGTTGGAATCTGCGATGTGTTGCAGCTCGTTCAGGACAAAACGGGGCACAATCATCGGCCCCATGATGAAGCCCGTCTGGCTAATGTCTGATACCCGTCCATCGATAATCACGCTGGTGTCTAGCAGCACTTGGCGGCTGGCGGTTAAACCGCCATCATCCAATGTTCCGTCCGAGCCGGGAAAGAGGCTGCGGATCATATCAAACACGTCGCGCCGACGCATCGACAAAATCGCCGTACCGAAGTATCCAAAGACCACTGCCGCAATTACCGGAAGAATGGCATTGTAGGGTGTAGGGAGCAGCGACATTGGCAGAGAGACCAGCGCCGCTACGATTAAGCCGATGATCAACCCGACCACCCCAGACACCAACTGCTGCGCGGGCAGTTCCGCGAGGTAGTCCTTAACCAATCGAACTGGTCGGGTGGTAACATAAGGGGTTAACACTAGGCCAGTTAAAGCACCTACCAAAGCTGTTAGGAGCGCCCAGATTTCAGAGGCTGGCTCGCCCACTAGAGTCGCTAACTGAAGCCCTAGTTGAAGGCCACCAAAACCGAGGACTCCCATACCAACAAGGCGCAAGAAAAACTCAACACTCATATCAACTCAGTTTCCACATTAATAAGCTAATCAGAGTGTGCTGAGGCCATTTCTTCGCCTATGGGCACCCCTGCTGACATCTTTAATCTGGTCGGATAAACAGGCTGGATCAAGAGAAAGTTCTCAAAATCTTTGCGGAAAATTGTAGCACAAAGCCATATCCTCAGCAATGGACCAGCTAAATCGTTGCACATGCCAGGCTTCGTATGAAATCGGTCCGTTTTGCGCTAGCCATCCTCAACCAGCATCGCACTCCCAACCACGCTGTCAGTGGGCTAGTCTGCCTTTTTTTCGGCCAATTCCTCCCAAAACCGCCGCACAAATGGTACAATCATTTAATAGCATATATCCTGCCAAGCTTTGGGTAGATTCCCATGGACGATGCAAACTTTGATGACCAACAGGTCATTGTACAATTACAAGCCGGGGACTTAGATGCTTTAGGTATCCTGTACGATCGCTATCAGCATCAGGTGTTCCGCACAGCCCTGGCCATTACCCACGACAAATCCGCCGCAGAAGACATTTTGCAGGAATGCTTCATCCGCGTGCATCGCTATGCGGCCAGCATCGACCCTGAACGTCCCTTCTCCCCCTGGTTGTACCGCGTTGCGATCAATCTGAGCTACACCTGGACCAAGCGCAATAAGCAGCTTGGCATCTCAATTGATGACTTCGTTGATCGTCTTGTCAGCGCCCCCAAACACGCCCCAGAACGTTATGCAGAGCGCAGTGAGCTGCGTGCCTCAATCCAGCAGGCGATTGATAACCTCCCCTTTGGGCAGCGCGTTGTCATCGTGCTTCACTATCTTAACGGACAAAGTCTGAAGGAAATCGCCCAGACGCTGGATTGCCCAGTTGGAACAGTCAAGTCACGCCTTTATCATGCGCGGGCCAACTTGCGTGAACAGCTTGGCAACGTTAACTGGGTCACTGACATCGTTCACGGCTACACTTAGCCTACTCCACCCGCTTAGCGCGGATAAATTCCCAAGACTATCGGAACAGGTACAACGCTCGGAATATTGCGCTGTTCCCCTGGCAGATTGACGGCAATTCCAGTCGAGCGCCCCCCATCCAAATTGAGCGCCACATCATAGAGCGCAAAATTGCCGTAATCTGCCAAAATAGGTGTATCGGGCAAATCTGTTAGCCAATCCCCAGCATAAATTGCATGAGCCATCGGCACATAAGTCTCCATCATAGGCTCAAACCGCACGCGAATTGTCTCACCTTCCGGTTGTTGGATGAGGGTGTAGACTTTCCAGGCAGTGCCAGGTTGTTGCGGTACGATGTGGGTCGCTATCTCCTCATCGTTGGCATACACCCGCAGCGACCCCGCGAGGACAGGATGCAAGCGAGTCACAATCAAGACATCTTCCCCATTCGCCGGGACATGAACTGTGAAGCGCTCAGATATTCCAATTGATCGACCTGAGTCAACAACTGCACCATCGCAATCCGTTGCTGGTAAATTTTGTACCTCTGACGCGAATCCTGCCAATGGCACATCTGCCGTCCAGCTATAATTTGCTTCAGCTTCAGATTGTAAATCAGCCACATCAATCAGGG
>JAADYZ010000407.1 GCA_010092775.1 Chloroflexota bacterium | reverse complement strand
CAGTCGACAGACCTATATCCCCCTCATTAATCACGAATTGGGGTTCCAGAATGCACGAAACTAAGGTGACATTTGGCGCAGGGACACTGCCATTGGCTGTCAAAGCGCAGCAGGAGGCCCCAAACCGCCAACCACCTTGATGGCCGTTGAGCGGGCGCTGGCCTTTCATGCTGCGCTGATCTCCAGTGAAAGGGAAGCGGGGATGACCATCAAGGTCGATGCGTCTAGCGACCCCAATAGACAGCGAAATAGTATTCCAGGATAACCTGAAAGCCAAAGGCGAGGGAAAGCGCTTTCACCTGGTGGGCATCGAAGTACGCCAGGCCTTGCCCTTCGTGCAGAGGAATCGCTTCAATCGGGCTGCTGAGGCTACCGAGGTACATGAACTGATTCACGACCACACTGCCACCCGGCCCACGAGTCGCTAGATAGCGCATCCAATAGGTCAGGGGTGGGCAGGTCTCGATCTCTTCCATCAGTTCGCGCCGGATGGCCTCGTCTGGCGATTCGCCCTCCTCAACGTGACCACCCAGCACCGTCCAGCAGTTTGGGAACTCTATCGCCGGGTCATCGTCGCGCAGTTGGAGCAGCACCTGCCCCTGGTGATTGCTGAGAATGGCGGAGACGACCGGGACAATCGACATGAATAGGAGCGGAGGTCCAACCCGCTCAGGCGTGTTCTAGACCAGCCAGGGTGTCTTCAGCCAGGCTGTAGGCCTCATCCAGGGTTTCACAGACCTGAAAACGCCCACGCACGAGGCGCAAGCTTGTCTTAACCAGGCGATTAATAGTTGGGTCGCCACCCAGCGAGATCGTCAATACGGCGTTCATCGGCGAGGCCAGTGCCTTGTTCAACACGTCTCGCATGCCCCGTCGGAAGAAGCGCGACTCCACGCCCCGCCAATCATGGATGGCGACTGCATCGAATGGGGCTTGCGCCAACATGTTGTTGCCGTCGTCCATAGCGTGATCAAACTGCTCCCAGGTAACGGGATCGCTGTACTTGAGCAGCAGAACTCGACCCTCCGCGCCTGTCCATTCCAATGTGATAGGCATAATACTCACCCTCCCCAATCTGTTCCAAACGTCGGTTATCAAAGCGGATCATATGGAGGGGGGTATAGGTCGTCAAATGTAGTTTTACACCTAGTCGGGCAGCGCCCGACCCTGCCTGTCCATTAGCTGATTGCAGCGCCGACAGCGCCGTTCGCCTGTGATGATCTGGCGCGGGCTGCGCGGCAGTTGAGTGATTGGGCGGGCCAGGCCGCAGCGTGGGCACTGCACTGCTTTCAGGTTGAGCGCCCAGCGGCCTTCGCCTTCCAACGTATCACGAATCGTCAGCGCGAGAGTGATCCACGACCACAGGGCCAGCAGCCCGCTGAGCAACAAGACGCCCAATCCGCAGCTTCCCGCCACAATCATGATGATGCCTAACCAGGTGAGTTCGTTCATCGCCCTAATCAAAAAGGGGCGCTGCTGCGCCCCATCATGTGTTTGAATTGCGTGGTCTTTAGGCCAGCGCCCAGAGCTTGACCGTGCCGTCGGTCGATGACGAGACCACATAGCGGCCATCTGGCGAGAGCGCCACGCTGTCAACCGGTTCGGTGTGGCCTTTCAGCACCGCCAGGCTGCGGCCGTCTTCCACGCCCCACACGCGCACAGTCAGATCGCGGCCACCGGTCGCCACCATCGTGCCATCTGGCGAGAAGGCCACCGCGCGCACCGGGCCTTTGTGGCCCTGCATGCGTGAGATGCGCTCGCCAGTTTCAAGGTCGATGACCTTGACCGTGCCCTTTCGAGAGGTCGTGACAGAGCGCGTACCGTCAGGCGACACGTCAAGCGCGTAGATAGGGCCACCATGCACATCAACATCCTTGATGATTGGCCCTTCTGGGTCGCTCATGTCGCGCACACGCACATTGCCATTGTTGATCCCGGTCACCAGGCGGGCATCGTGTGGCGCAAACTTCATCGCTGTGACCGGTTGGCGATCTGGCTCGCGCAGCACTTTGTCACGCTTGCCGACCGGCAGCGTCCAGATCGTCAAGAAGTAGCCGGCGGCCGTCGCCATCATGGTGTCGTCATGGTTGGCGAAAGCAATCGCGCGCACCTGATTGGCCAGACCGGCGATCATGCCATAATACTCGAAGGTCGGGCGCTCCCACAGCGAAATTTGGCCGTCCCAGGAGGCCGAAAGTAGCAGCAAGCCGTCTGGTGAGAAGGCTGTGTTACACACCCAACTGGAGTGATTGGGGATTTCGTTGGTCAGTTCCATCTCTGGGAAGCGCCAGATTTTGACCATACGATCAGTTGCGCCGGTGGCCAGCATATCACCTTCATTCGTGAAGGCCATCGCCAGGATTTTAGCGTCGTGAGCGGGAATGGTGCGCTGCTCCCGCAGGAACTCGCCGTTATCGACGTGCAGCACCAGCAGCTCATTCTCATCCGGATAGTCTGGGTAATTGTCATACAGCTCGCGGGCCAGCAGCGAGAATGCGGGCCAGTCGCCCGTCTGGGTGGCCACCGTCGCCGAGCGATAGTGGATGCCAGTCGCCAAGCTAACCCGGGCCTCTTCCAGCATGTCTGCTGCCTCACGATGATCTGGATCGTAGGAGAGGACTTCGCGAGCCGTTAACTCGAGGAGGTCCCAGTCGCCATGCTCACGCAGTCGCCGGGCTTCATCAATCTTATCGGGAATGCGTTCCAAACCGAGGTCCTGCTCGAGTGAGTGCAATCGCTCAATCACCTCACCCTGCGAGAATTGCGGTTCCTGATCGATCACCTGACGGTACATTGACACAGCACGCTGCGGGTCAGTCCGTTCGATCATCAGGGCGTCCGCGTACAGCCGGACGAGGTCCGAGTGCTTGCCGCTCGATGACCCCGTTGACACCGGACGCGGACGGGAAAATCCACCGTCGCCCGTCGGGGGCTGCACCAGGTGCTTGTCGAGCAGGGTACTGAACATTTCTTTGGCAGCCTCGCCATAGACCGAAGCCGCCAGGTCAGCCGCCATCTGGCTGGCCGACTGATAGCGCATATTGGGCAGCTTATCCAGTGCCCGGTCGATGATACCCTGGACAGCATCCGGGACATCGACACCAAGCTGGTCCAGGCGGGGCACCGCATTGTTGTCATGCGCTTGCTTCAACGGGACGTGTGAAAAGCCCTCAACGGGGTGCTGACCGCTGAGCATCTCGAAGAGTATGGCACCGAGGGAGTAGATGTCGACGGTGTGGCCACAGGTCAACCGCAAGAAGACTTCGGGCGCGGTATAGGGCCGCAACGAGAGGGGCAGGCCGACGGTATCAATAACCACTTTGGCCACACCAAAATCGCTCATGTAGACCTGGTTGGCATCGTCCCGCAAGATGACACCCGGATTTACGCCGAAATGAATGTGACCTTGTTCGTGAGCGTAGTCCAGCTCGTCGGCGAGCTGCACCACAATGTTGACGGCATCCTCAAGTGGGACGCGATGATTGATCCGAATCTGATGCTCCAACGTGCCGCTGGCAAAGAAGGGCCGCACGGTAAACGGAACGCCATCGACAACCCCATAGTCTAAGACCGGCATGATGTGGGGGCTGAATAGGCTGCTGGCGGCTCGCATGCCCTCTTCAAAGCGCTCCATGAAGGCGTTGTCTTCCAGAAGACGACCGGGCAGCGTGTTGAGTACGACATAGCCCATCGTCTCGGCGTCTTGCGCCAGGTACACCGTCACTTCGCCATCATAGCGAAGCTTGGTGACCAATTGGAATTTTCCTATGTTCTGATCCAAAGTATCAAGCATAGTCCCCCCATGCTGAAGCGCTGCTAATTGGCCTACGTTCACACTGGCATATACGTAATTGTCTAAATCTGGACAAAAGAACAGCTAAAGCTGACGTTAAAACAGTGTTAAGAACTGGGCCCGCTTCTATGGACCCTCTTCTGTTGGCGTCACCGTGACGTCCTCGGCTGGCGGTTCCTCGCTCTCATCAACCTCTACAGTCAGGTCGATGCGCCACATGCTGATGCGGCGGGCGCTGGCTGTAATCAGTGAATAACCATCTTCAGACCAGGCCAGGCCATTGATCGGTTCGGCGCTGGTGTTAGTACGCAGTTGGATGACAGCTTCGCCCGTTTGTGTATCCCACAGGATGACCACGCCCTGCGCATCCCCTGTCGCGATCAGGTTGCCAGCCGGTGACCAGGCGCTGTGGGTCACAAAGGAGGCATGTCCTTCCAATATGTAGATGGGGTTACCGGTCTCGACCTCCCAGATGATCGCGTTGGTATCGGTCGACCCAGAGACCAGTTCGCTGCCATCTGCCGAGTATTCCAAGCTGCGGACCTGCCCGGTGTGCTGTTCCAGCGATTGTATGAATTCGCTGCTGTTGGTATCCCAGAGTGTCACCTGCCCATTCGTGGAGCCGTAGGCCACCGTGCGACCGTCGGGCGAAAAGGTCACCGCTGACGTGGCGACAGACGTTCCGGGAGACCCGCCAACTTGCAGCAGTTCCTCACGCGAGAGCGTGTTCCACATCTGCCCGATGCTGCCAAACCACCCCGCAGCAATCAGATTACCATTCGGCCCACCCCAATCAACGCGGGTCGCGACATCGCCGCTGAAGCCTTCCAACGCATACTGCACGGCCAGCTTGCCAATGTCGTAGATCAGGATGGCATCGGCGGTTGCTAGCGCGACCTCACCACTGCTACGTGGAGAGATGGCAAGATCGTTTACGGTGAGGTTAGCGGCACCCAGTTCGGGCGGGCGCTGTTCCTCACTGAACAGAGACATCGTCTCGCCGTGAATCTCCCACACACCAAGGCGCCCCGTGTTTGTGGCAGCCACCAAGCGATCGTTACGGCGATCCATTGCGCCAATCTCGTCAAAGTTGCCAATGGTCAATTCTTCAACCACCCTCAACTGTTCGAAATTATACGGTGGAAAAAAAAGGGGTT
>JAADYZ010000406.1 GCA_010092775.1 Chloroflexota bacterium | reverse complement strand
GCCTGATTCGCACCGAAGGTGAGCCAGTGGGACGAACCTTGTTCGCACTGGTGCGCTATCTGCCGTTGTGCGTGCGCGCCCCCGACGTGGTCGCCATCAACCGTACATTTCAGAAGGTACAGCGGCCGGGTGGCAAAGATCAGCTCTGGATTCCCACGATTGCGCAGCGCGAATTCTGCTTCCATGCGGGTGACATGACGCTGGCTACTGAACTGCCAGGGGACGAAACCGCAGTAGACGCACTGCGCCGCGCTTTCACTGCCATCAACTACTTCGGTCGGCGCGGCGGCTTCTTCCAATGGATGGGCGACGATCTGCGTGATGAAGCGCCTGCACGCGCAGCGGAGTTCGTCGATTTGACTCGTCGAGATGGGCGCACACCCGACATGCTGCTGGCGCCCGGGTTCTTGCAGCGGATGGACGACATCGTCTCGGAGGCAAGCTTCGATGACGTTTCGATCTGGAATCCGCGCGCGAAGGGCGGGCGACGGTCGTACACCGTCGTCATCCCCTATACGCTGATGCGTCACGGCGCTGGCTATACCATCTACGAACGGAGGTGAGGCCCCATGATTCCCATCGTGCAGTTGGAATTCGTCATGCACAGCGAGTATCCGCTCGATCTGGGGGCCAATCCTGGATCGAGCCTGCGCGGCGCGCTGTACGAGACACTGGCCGTGATGTACGACACTGGCGATCCGGTGCGCTCACGGCACGATACCGAGACCAACCTGGTCGCGTGGCTGCTGCGGTTGGAAGATGCCGAAAAAACTGGCGGCAAAGACGCGCCCCGTCCGGTCACCCTCCGTCCCCCGCAGAGAGGGTCAGAGGATGAGCAGGCCTTCACCCTAGCACTTTACGGGCGTGCCATTGCTGCGGCCGGTCTGCTGGTATCGGCGGTTGCTGCCATGGGCCAGATTGGCGTAGGACGAGAGCGCAAGCACCATAAGTTCAAGTTGGGCGAAGTCCGTGCCACCGATCCACTGACACGCCAGACGACGGTGATCCTCGATGCACACGGGGAACAGATCGCGGCCCTGCCTACACCCCCGTCAGCGGAGACTTACGCCAATTTTGCCCAGATGCTCGCCACCGAGCAGGTGACACTGCGCTTCATCACACCGACTCGGATCGTCGATCACGGAGCGTTATGTCGTCAGCCTGCGTTTCGACCGTTGTTCCAACGCCTGATCGAGCGTATCCGCCAGATCAGCGACCTATACGCAGAACCCGTGTGGGTGCCTTTTCGCGATCTGCTTGAGGTTGCTGAAGCGGTGCGGCTGACCAGCGACCGAACCCGCTGGCAAGAATTGTGGTCACACTCAAGGATCGAGGGGATGTCCAAGCCGATGAGCGGTTATGTCGGGGAAGCAGTTTATGCAGGCGATCTGACGGCGCTGCTGCCCTACCTGTTGGTAGGCCAGGCGCTGCAGGTGGGTAAGAATGCCATCAAAGGCGCTGGTTGGTTCGAAGTCGTGTATCGCTGGCGCTGAGCTTAACGCGACCTGGAGCACAGCGCTCCAGGTCGCGTTCTTTCGTATTCCAGCCGTTGAAGTGAGGAAGGATCATGGCAATCATTGAGGATTTGTTGATCAGCGACCCCGGTGCATTCGTTGGACTGAAGGGTAAACGGATTCGCGTCGAACTGAAAAGCGGTGATGTCATCGAAGCACCGCTAATGCATCTGCGTAGTGTGCAGGTGATTACACGTGGCGCCAGCGTAAGTGCTGCAGCCATTGCCGCTTGTTGTGAGGCTGGCGTACCCATTCATCTCATCGACGGATTTGGTGGCAACTATGCTACGGTGGTCTCATCCGCATTGACCACTGTCGTCACCACCCGCCGAGCGCAACTCGAGGCCGTGGGCAACCCGCTGGGAGTGGCGATTGCCAGGGCGCTCGGCGCTGGCAAGATTCGCAGTCAGGCGTTGAATCTGCGTTACATTGCGCGTCGCCAGAGCGAGGACGTCTCTGCAGCCATGAAAGACGTGGAAATCGAACTGCTGGGTTATGCCGATCGGGTGGAACGCATGCAGGCCGACAGCGTAGACGCTGTGCGCGCCGAAATGATGGGTCTGGAAGGCTACTGCGCACGCCAGTACTGGCAAGCCCTCACGCCCCTGATCCCGGAAGCTTATGGTTGGCATGAACGAACTGGCCGTCACGCCACCGATCCGGTCAATATCCTGCTCAACTATGGCTACGGCATCTTGTACGGCGAGGTACAAAAGTCACTGATCGTGGCCGGATTAGAACCGTTCGCAGGTTTGATCCATACAGATCGCCCTGGCAAGCCAAGCCTAACCTGCGACCTGATCGAGGAATTTCGCGCACCGGTTGTCGATCGGACTGTAATTGGCCTGGTCGCGCGCAACTTCACCGTCGACATGACCGCTGATGGACGGTTGGAAACAAGCTGCCGGCGTGCTTTTGCCGAACACATCCTGTCACGCCTGCAAGCACAGGGGAGCTATGGCAAGAAAAAGTATGAACTGCGTTCCATCATCCAGATGCAAGCTCGGCGGTTGGCAGCAGCCTTCCGAGGCGATCAGACTTATGAAGCCTACACGGGAGGCTGAGCCATCATGCTGCGTGTCCTGGTCACCTACGACATCACCGACGACAAGGCCCGCAAGAAGATCAGTGACTGTTGTCTGGATTATGGACTGGATCGATGGCAGTACAGTGTGTTCAGCGGCCGCCTGAAACCTGTCCATATCCGGGCGCTCGCCAAAGCACTGGAACCGCTGACCGAGACTGGTGCGGTACTGATCGTGCCGATTGCCGCTGATGATTGGGACAAGCGCATCGAGCTAGGGGCTGAAAGCATTTATGAGTGACTTCAACACCGACCATTACCTGCGCATCAATGAAATCAAGAACTACCTCTACTGTGGGCGCATTTCGTACTATACCCTCTGCCTGCGCCTCGATCGAGAAACGGATTTGTCAAAGGGCGGTGTGGGCGCCGAACAGGAAACCAAAGTGCGCATGAAACGGCGCAAATCGGCTTTGCACACAGTCCACCAGGGCATGCGGCACTTCGATGTCTCAGTCGTAAGTCATGCCCTGCGCTTGATCGGCCGCGTCGACGAAATGGTGGAGACTGACGCTGGAGTCTATCTGATCGACTATAAGGATACCGACCGTGACTATGGTTACTGGCGAACGCAGATGGCAGCGTATGCCCTCGCGGCACAAGAAATGGGCAACCAGGTATTGGGCAGCTACGTCTATATAATCCCGAGGAAGCGTTATGAAGCCATTGAAGTCCAGCCGCGCGACATGCGCCGACTGGAGCAGATTGTGGCGGAGCTTGCCGAGCTGATCGTGCATGAAGTGTGTCCACCCCCAGCCAAGCAAATCGGCAAGTGCCGGTCGTGCCAGTACGCAAATTTCTGCGCCGATGTTTTTTGATGATATTGCATGTCCCACACTGGCAGGTTTGTGGTCACAGGCGAACTCACCTGTAGGAGTCGGGTGTGGTGGTCAGGCGGAATGAAACTCAGCGCATGCGCCGTGCAGAATCAGGGTTTCATGTGGTATGCGCTGCTCACGCGATTCTGCGGTACAATGGCTAAAATTCGACGCTCTATAAGGTTCGCTGTGCCTCCCGGCGGATCGATTAGGTCAAATATGACCTGCAGCACTGATTAGGCTGCCAGGGTTGCACTCCATCGACCCGGAGCAAGGGTACTGAAAGACGTGAAACCACGTGGTTGTCGCCGGGAACCAGCGCGTTGCACTCCATCGACCCGGATCAAGGGTACTGAAAGG
>JAADYZ010000405.1 GCA_010092775.1 Chloroflexota bacterium | reverse complement strand
AGATGTGTATAAGAGACAGAGGGTGGCGCATCGGTTGGCTCGATCAAACCACCGGACTGGGTGAGCGATAGGGACAGATCGGAGGTGGCCGTAGCAATCTCCACCATGCGGGTGGCTGTGCTTGTAGCAAGCGGCGGCGGACCAGCGACCTCTTGATTGCCTGAGGCGAACAGCAGCCCGATGCCAGTCAAGCCAAGGACTAAAGCGATAATCAGAATGCCACCGATGGCCATGACGGCAACCTGGCGACCGGTTGTGCGGGTCTGTGGTGGTCCCTCAGATGACGGTATGTAGCCTGGGTCGGCTGCTGGGGCCGCAGGCCCGGCTTGAAACTCCTGATCAAGAAACTCGACGACCTGGAGCGATGACGCAGGTGTGGGCTCCTCAATCCCCTTCGGCAAGGGCATCAGTGATCCGCCATTGTAGTAAAAGGTCGACACGACGGTATCGTAATCTGCCGCCAGCGTTTGAGCGGTCGGGTAGCGTTCCTGAGGTTTCTTGGCCAGGGCCGTCTGGAAGACGCGGGTCAGGTCGGGTGGTAGGTCAGGGCGCGAGTCGAGGGGGTCCGGAATTGGATCGCGCACGTGCATATACATCACCGAGAGCGGTGTATCGGCCTCAAAAGGCGGATGCCCGGCGGTCAGCTCAAATAGGATCGCGCCCAGGGCATAGATGTCGCTGGTCGGGCCGAGTTCCTTGCCGCGACACTGCTCCGGTGACATGTAGCTGGGCGTACCCACTACGCCGCTGCCCGTAATCTGTGAGGCGGAGCCCATCAACTTGGCGATACCGAAATCTGTCAGGTAGGCGTTGCCAGATGAATCGAGCAGAATGTTGCTCGGCTTGATGTCGCGGTGAAGCACGCCCGACTGATGGGCAAAGTCAAGGCCCTCGGCTACCTGCCCAATCATGCGAGCCGCATCGCGCAAGTCGATGTCGTCATAGAACATCTTGCGGCGCAGGGTCCCGCCGTCGATGTAACGCATCACGATGTAGGGAATCCGGTCGACGTAGCCGTAATCGTAAATGGGCACGATTGAGCGATGTTCAATCTGCCCGACCACCTGAGCCTCGCGTTCCAATCGTTTAAGAAACGTTGGGTCCTCAGCGAGCTGACGCGGCAAAATCTTGATGGCGACGTGGCGGCCCACCGAGGGTTGAAAGGCTTTGTACACGGTCGCCATGCCACCCTGACCAATTATTTCGATAATCTGATACTGACCGATGGTCTCGCCAATCATGGCTTGTTTCTCGCAGCGTGGTGCACGGATTCAATTCCGTTGGAGCAGCTCACAAACATTACGTCGACCTGCCGCAAACTCTAGCACAAGACCCCCTGCTTCGCTAACTGCTGCCTGTAGGAGTCGCCTCACCTGCGATTCGCGATTGGTTGAGTCACCCGCTAGAATGCAAGGCTGTTTTGAGGTTCAGAACAGGGTGAACCTCCCGTATCGATATTAAGGATGAGCATTGTGACTGAACAAACCGGATTTACGCTGTGGCTCACGGGCCTGTCTGGCGCGGGGAAAACCACCCTGGCCAAGCTGATTGATACCGAACTCAAACGACGTGGGTTGAAGTCGGAACGCTTGGATGGGGATGTGGTACGCCAGTCGCTCACGCGTGACTTGGGCTTCAGCAAGGAAGACCGCGACAAGAATATTGAGCGCGTCACCTTTGTGTCAAAATTGCTGTCTCGCAATGGGGTCGGGGTGGTGGCCAGTTTTATATCACCTTACCAAGCGACGCGCGACATGGTGCGCGAGGAGACGACCAACTTCATTGAGGTCTTCGTCCATGCACCGCTTGAGGTGTGCATTGAGCGCGATGTGAAGGGGTTGTATAAGAAAGCTCTGGCGGGCGAGATCGAGAATTTTACCGGTGTCTCTGACCCCTATGAAGAGCCGGAGAATCCTGATATTCAGATCAACACGCATGAAGAGGACCCGGAAGACAGCCTGGTTCGCGTGATGGCTTATTTAGAAGAAAAGGGCTTTGTGCCAGTCGCTGAGACCCTCTAACCTGGATGACCGCTGTGGATGCCTCCCCAATCAATCTACCAAAGCTGTCGATCATCATCCCGGTCCACAATGAAGAGGCGATCATTGGCGATGTGCTGGATGAGCTGAGCGCCCTCTATCCGGACGCAGAAATCGTGGTTGTCAACGATGGATCGACCGACGACAGTGTTAAGGTGATTGCCGCCCGGCCACAAGTCCGGCTCATTGACTTGCCTTATAACATGGGCAACGGTGCGGCCATCAAGAACGGCATTTGGGCGGCCAGTGGTGACGTCCTGGTGATGATGGATGGGGACGGCCAACACAAGCCAATCGATGTGGCACGCTTGGTCAAGCATATCGATCGCTACGATATGGTGGTTGGGGCACGCACTCCTGCCTCGGAGACGCAGTGGCACCGAGATGTGGCCAACTGGGTCTTCAACCGGCTGGCAACTTATATCGTTAACCGGCGGGTGATGGACCTCACATCGGGCTTCCGCGTGATCCGCGCGACCTTGGCACGGCGCTTTGCCTATCTACTGCCCAACGGATACTCTTACCCAACCACCTTGACGATCACGATGTTTCGGGCAGGCCATACCGTGCGCTACGAACCGATCGTGGTCAAGCAGCGCGTCGGCAAGAGCGGCATCAAGCTGCTGCGCGATGGCATCCGTTTTCTACTGATTCTGCTGCGCATGGGGACCCTCTTCGCGCCGATCAAGGTCTTTATGCCGGTGGCAGCCTTGTTGTTCACCGTCGGGTCGGCCTATGGTGCCTATCTCTTGATCTTCCAGAGCCGCTTCAGCAACATGGCCATTCTATTGATCCTGTCGGGCATCCTGCTACTGATGCTGGGCTTGCTCTCCGAACAGATCGCGATGCTGCGCATGTCGCACGTCGGGTCGATCCACGAAGAGCGCAAGATCAGCGCTAACGACAGTCCGCCTGAAGCATGACGGAATCAGCATTTCCTGCGTTTTCGATGGTCGTGGCTGTTTACAACGGCGCCAATACGATCAGCGACTGTCTCAATACGCTGGCCCAGCAAGACTATCCAGCGGAGCGTTACGAAGTGATTGTGGTAGATGACGGCTCGACCGACGACACGGCTGCCCTTGTCGCTCAATATCCCGTCCGGCTGATCCAGCTCGGGGAAAACCAAGGACGCATCCAGGCGCGAAACGCTGGCGTCCGAGCGGCTCGCCATGAGCGAGTGGTGTTGGTGGACAGTCGGGTGGTTTTTCCGGTGGACGGCCTGCGCAAAGTGGCTGAGGTCGAGCATTTGCCGCAGATTTTCTTTGTGCATCACACTCACCGTGAGGGCTTTGGCTGGTTCAACCGTCTGCTAATGCTGATCCGCCGCCGCTGGTACCGTCCGCCGATCCCTTTTACGCCGGAGGAAGCGGCCAAGCGCGACTCTTTCTACATCAACGAGGGCAACTACACGCGCTCCTTCAAAGGGACCACTGCGATCGCTGTGCAGCGCGATTTATGGTTGTCCTGTCAGCCGGATAACCAATCGAAGTATCTGCATGAAGAGAGTTTTATCTTCCAGCGAATGATCACGACTCATCCGATCCTGAAACGCTACGACATCGCTGTGACCTACTATCAGCGTGAGCGGCTGGTGGTGTTCGCCCGTCACATCTTTGAGCGCGGTCCACGATTCGCCTCACATTACCTCAAGCCGGGCGGGGTCTTCCGGCGACTGTGGCTGGCCCTGTTGATGGCCGCTATTCTGGCATTGATTCTGTCTCTTATACACATCT
>JAADYZ010000404.1 GCA_010092775.1 Chloroflexota bacterium | reverse complement strand
GCTCGAAAACATGATGCAGCTCTATCTGCACGACTTTGCCGAATTCTTCCCCGACCATGAAGATGGTCAGGTCGATGAGCAGGGGCGCTTTCACTACGATACACCGCTGCGCGAGTTTGTTGTTCGGCGCGATCGTGAGGCACATCTGACGCGAGTAGACGGCAAGTTGGCGGGTTTTGTCTTGCTCTCGCATGATGTGGAACTTCAGGCTGGAGCGGGGCGGGCGGTGATCGAGTTTTTCGTGCTGCGCAGCTACCGGCGGCGTGGCCTTGGGCGAGCGATGGCCTATACGATGTTCGATACCTATAAAGGCTACTGGGAGATCAGCGAACTCAGCCCAAATGTTGGCGCGGTCGCGTTTTGGCAAGAGGTGATCGACAGTTACACGGGCGGTGAATACGACGAAATCCGCACGAAACACCCCTTCTATGATGACATGGAGATCGTGTGGCAAGCCTTCGACAGCGCTGACTGGCAGGACTAGGGGCGAAATGAAAGGGGCACAGTGCTGTGCTGCTGTGCCCCTCCAAGCTGTATGGTTTTCAGCGCCGGATGGCGAGCCAGGTTGGCTGCCACCAGCCGTCGATCTATTCGCTGCGGCTCAGCACAACAGCATCAATCCCACCGAAGCCGTCGTTGCCCTCATTGAACCAACCGACATACACGCGAACCGCTGTGTAGTCTGCCGCATCCGCGCCAACGGTGGCCTCACAGGCACCGCCGTTGCTCAGCACGGCCCATCCCACTTGCCCACTGCTGGCAGACGCCGTGCAGGTTTCCCCAAGTACCTCAGAACCGTCGGGCAAGATGAAGTTGATTCGGCCACCCATAATGCTGCCACTGGGCGGGTTCAGGCTGGCATAGGACAGGTCTAGAGTCCACGTATCGCCTTCAGCGCCGTCGGCAACGGCCACATCTTGATAAGCACCCGTCACACCGCCGCCTGTTAGGAGCAAGGCGGCTGCGCCGTCATTGACCTGGCCTGCGGTTTCAAGATAGACCAGCGGTGAACTACCGAGAGCGGCCAACCAGTCGCCGTCATTGGGCAGTGCACCACTCTGGGTTGCGCTCTCAAAGCTGCCGTCTTCTAGCAGATTGTCAACAGGCGGGGTCGCGGGGGGTGGGGTGCCGCCATCATCGCAAATGGTCTCATTGATCGTGGTGTCTTCTGCAATCTCTCGTTCGTCGCGGGTCTGACGGTTGATGTTGTCGCTGCTCTGTGGATCGATGTTCACTCGGAACAGGGTAATGCGGTCAATCGCGTGGCCAGTCGAACGGCCGGAGAGCTGCAAGGTATAGATACCTGGCTCGTCGATCTGGACGAAGATCGAGTGCGCATTGTTGTCATAAGTGCGGCCGCTGTAGGACCAGCCATCGCTGTTGGCCCCGTAGACCTTGAAGAAGCCGTCTCCACCGCCGCCTTCGGGTACGGGCGTCAGGCCGGTGCCCTTAGGATAGACGATCGAGCCGGGATTGTCGTCGTCACGGGCGTAGAACTTCTCATCAGATACCTCAGGGATGCGCAGCCAGGTGTCGTTCGCTTCGGTGTTGTTATTGCCCTCACCGACGACGCTGCGCCAGCGCATCATGTATTCGCCGGGCGTGTTGATCTGCACTGTATATTCGAGCAAGCCACCGCGTCCGTCTGTCACAGGCGACCCCATCGCACCATTCCCAGCGTAGAACAGGTAGCCATCCCCGGTGAAGTCGGAAAAGCGGCCACTGTTGTCGGTGCGTAGTTCCCACTGGCCCGACAAGCTCGGGATCGATTCGGTCTCAATGAATACAAAACCATTGACTTCAACATACTGAGCAGTTGTGTTGTTGCAAAGGTCTGTTTGCGCAGCAACAGGCGCATAGCTGGTCACGGCAAGCGGAGCCGCTAGCAGCGCCAATGCAGCCACGATCAACAGCGAAACCGTCACACGATTTCGATTCGGTGTTTGCATGAGTCTCTCCTCGATGGATTCACCAACCTGCAAGATTATGATCGATCTATCGGATCATTGTACCCGCCGCCTAGTCTCCTGACCAGAACCTTACAGAACTGTTTCACGGCATTCACAAGCGCTTCAGTTCCAGGCCAGGCCAGAGCGTGTCTGCCAATAGACCTCAGGCGATTCAGCCAGTTGCACGAGGCGTTCTGCTACTGCCTCTGACCAGGGGACCTCAAAGGCTAACACATTGGAGCGCAGGTGCTCGACTGTGGCGGCGCCACTCAAGACGACATCGACCCAGGGTTGCGCCAGAATCGCTGCCAAGGCTAAGGCGTCGATGGTCGTGCCCAGCCGCTCTGCTTCGTCATCAAGCAAGGCACGTTTTTTGGCGTCTTCCGGGCGATGGTTGGCGCTGGTCAGGCGACCGTTGGCCACGGCCTCTTTGATGATCACCCCCATCCCCTGCTGATGCGCCTGATACAAAGTCGGACCGATGGATGGCTCCATCAAGTTAAAGGTCGCCTGCACCGTATCGAAGAGCATTTCGCCATCGATCTTAATCGCCATCGCGCGCAGCAAAGTCTCGGCTTGATTCGCGCCGCTTAGTG
>JAADYZ010000061.1 GCA_010092775.1 Chloroflexota bacterium | reverse complement strand
GTCTTGAGCAGTTTGATCACGCTGGCAATCGTGTGGGCGCTGGCCCGACGCTTGGGTGGCCAGCGCGTTGGATTGATTGCGTTGGGCTTGGCGGGGATCAGCCCGTTCTTGATCTGGTATGGGCAGTTTGCTCGCAACTATAGCTTATGGATCATGGGGAGCGCATTGACGTTATTGTGCCTGTGGCGGGCATGGCAGCGTCCTGAGCAGCTCACCCGCTGGCTGCCTTATGTGCTGACGGCTGCACTCACAGGCTATGTGTTTTACCTGGAAGCCTTCCTCTTCGTGGCACACAACGCCTTTGCCCTGACTCACTTGATGCGGACCTGGCCCAATCTGCGCGACTTGCGAACCTGGGTCATCGTGCAGTTGGCATTGGGCGCGCTGCTCGCGCCCTGGTATCTGCGCTCAGCGCTCTTCGCCAACTCTCAGCAGTACGATCCAAATGCTCATGCAGCCAATCCCTTGTGGGGACTGCAGGCTTTCTCCCTGGGAGACATGCTCCCGGCCACCCTTCAGGCCACGCCGATCTTTGATCCGTCTGCTGCGGTGAGTGTGGCTTCGGTTCTGGCGCTGCTGATCGTCTTGGGGGCAATCGTGATGGCCTGGCTGCATGCTGACCGCAAGGCGGTATGGTTTGTGTGCTGGCCTTCTCTGGTGCCACTCGGTAGCTTGAGCCTGCTGGCAGCCGCCACGGGGCGCGGCTACTTTCATCCGCGCTACATCGCGGCCAATGCCGTGCCGATTGTCCTTCTGCTTGCGCTGGGCCTGGGCACGTTGATGGGAAAGGATCATCGGGATCAATACACCGCTTGGCGTGTTGGCGCTGCTGCCACCGTACTGCTGCTGATTCTGGGCTTCAATGTGGTGGCGCTGCGTGGTTACCATTTCGATCCGCAGTATGCCAAGGGGCCAGATTGGATTAGCATTATGGCATTGCTTAGTGCGCAAGCCGAAGAAGGTGATCTGGTCATCCACAACTATCCTGATCCAGCTTTTGGTTATTACTTCGATCACTACTACTCAGGCGAGGCCTCCGCGATCATCCAACCTGCGCAAGCGAATCCGAGCCCACAGGAGGTGGCCGATAGCTTGGCATCATTGGCAAGCCAGCATGATCAGATTTGGTTTATGCCAGTTAGAAGCCCCTATTGGGATGGCGGTCGCGAGGTGCTGCGTTGGCTGGAAGCTGAACAACAGCATGTTTCTGACCAATGGGTTGGTGTCATCCGAGTCATGCAGTTTGCCGATTGGCAGGCGCAGTCGCATGAGATCAACCATCCTCAATCAGCAGTCTTCGGAGAGGCGGTCGAACTGGCTGGATACAATCTAACCCCGCGGCGAAGCGCCTGGTCGGCGGGCGAGACGGTCCATCTCGAACTGTTCTGGCGACCCCTCCAGACATCGGACCTGCCGCTGACGGCCTTTGTGCACCTGGTTGGCCCAGCAGGACCAGATGGATCGCCGTTGTGGGCGCAAGACGATCATCCCCCGCAGCAAGGCCGCGTGGATAGCAGGACCTGGCAAAGCGAGTGGCTGCTGCGGGACAGTTTTTCACTCACCATACCCCCGGATGCGCCCCTTGGCCGCTATCAAGTCCTGGTCGGTTGGTACGATGCGGCCAGCGGAGCGCGTTTGTTGGTGGATGAGGGGCCGCTAGACTCCCACTTGCTCTTTTCGCTTGAACTCTCCCCCTGATGGAGGGTCGATGCTTGCCCTGCTCAGCGGCATATAAGCACAATGGCCGTATATTATATAGCGCTTTTCTGGCGATTGACTCGGCCTGACCCACAAGATATACTGCATTTGTAAATGTATGATACTTCAAGTGCATATGAACGTATTGAACGTTCAAAACTTTTTGAAACTTTTTAATCCTTCTACAGGGGTGGTTAGGTAGAACTATGACTAACACGTTCTTTGATAGTGATGAGGAGTATGTCGATTTCGCGGCCCTGCTCGGTGAGTATAGCTTTGAGGAACCTGAGCGTGGTGAGATTCGTGATGGAGAGATACTCGAAATACGCTCCAATGAGATTGTCGTTGACGTCGATGCGAAGCAAGATGGTATCGTAACCTCGAAGGATATTGAGCACATTCCCAGCGAGGTCCTGAACCGCCTTGCAGTTGGCGATGTGATCCCCGTTTACGTGATCAACCCACAAGATCGTGACGGAAATCTGGTCGTGTCTATCAACCTGGGCTTGCAGGGACAGGACTGGGATCGGGCTTCCGACCTGCTGGAGAGCGGCGACCTCGTTCCCTGCGATGTGGTTGGTCACAACAAGGGCGGTCTGCTGGTGCGCTTTGGACGGCTGGAGGGCTTTGTTCCCGCCTCCCACCTGATTGATCTGCCAACTGGCCTGTCGGGTGATGAACGACGCAACAACATGGAAGACTTCATCGGCATGAGCCTGGACCTGAAAGTCATTGAGGTGAACCAGGCGCGGCGCCGCCTTATTCTGTCTCAGCGCGAAGCCCAGCGCGAACAGCGGCTGGCCAACAAGGATCGTCTGATTGAAAAGCTGGCGGTTGGTGACGTGGTGAAGGGTCGCGTGACAGGCATCCGCGATTTTGGCGTCTTCGTTGACCTGGGTGGTGCTGATGGTTTGATCCATGTGTCCGAGTTAGCCTGGCATCGCGTTCCGCATCCACGTGATGTGGTCAACCTCGGTGATGAACTCGACGTTTATGTGCTCGAACTAGACGAGGACAATCAACGCATTGCCTTGAGTCGCTGCCGTACCTTCCCCGATCCCTGGTCTATCGTGGACGAGACCTACCAGGTGGGAGATGTGGTGAAAGGCCGCGTGAGCAACGTGGTCGACTTTGGGGCGTTTGTGGTCCTGCCAGATGGGATTGAGGGCCTGTTGCACGTTACAGAGATGGCCGACGGTCAATTGACTGAACCGCACTCTTATGTGCAGCGCGGCGATAACGTGACGATCAAAGTGGTTCATATCGAGCCAGATCGTAAGCGGATCGGCTTCACGCAGAAGGGTCTGGGGATCACCGTGCCAGGCGCGGCTCCTGACCTGCATGAGGTGGAAGCGGGCGAGAACCTTATTGAGCCTGTGCCACCGGCCGACGATGAGGCTTCGTCACAGAACGCTGCCTAGAGCTATCGCAGCAAAGACGCCTGCACATGCAGGCGTTTTTGATTCTAGCGGGAAGCTGTCTTGTTCTCCGCCAACTCTTCCTCAAGATGATCGATCAAGCGTTCAACGGTCTGCCGATCGCGAAAAGGGGTGATTTGCCGATCGTCTGCGACAGCACGCGGGTCCAGTGGCCCGGTGTCACCTGGGGAGCGTCTTCCGCTAGGTGAGGCAGTGCGGGTCGCTCCCTGGCCCAAGAGATTAATCATATTGCGCAAAATCGTGAGGGCCTCTGACCACAGGAGGACGCTGACACCCAGTGCCACCAGGGTGAAGGCGGCCAAGACAACAAGCAAGACAGCATTGGCAGAAGTCATAGTACCTCTTAAGATGGGCTAGTTCGTTGGGACAGGACCGACCTCAATGTAGTCGGTTCCACGATCTACTTCCCAGGGATACACAATCCAGGCGTCAGTGACTGCGCCATAGAAGTCGGGCTTGGTGTCGTTAAACAATGACCGATACGGGTTGAAATGCAGCACACAGGTCGCAGGAATGCCCCCAGATACCTCAACGCGCCCAGACACCGACGTGCTGGTGCGCCCGCTCCCCCAAACATCGTCGACAATCAAGACCCGACGATCTTGCAACAGTCGATCTTCTGGAAATTGCAGATATTCAGGCCAAGCCGCCAGAGGTTCGGCGCCGATCTCTGGAAAGCGGACGGCTGCGGTTAGCACGCGCCGGATGTCGAGTGCTTCGGCCAACATCCCGCCTGGCACGATCCCTCCACGCGTGATGATCAGCATCGTATCGAAGCCGCCAGCATTGCGAAATTGGGGCATCAAGACGTCCATTAGCTTCTCAACGTCATCCCAAGTGAGAAGCTCACGTCGTATAGGGCCTTGTGGCTGCATAGAAACTCCGAGAGTAGGCTCGTGGGAGCCGCGGTTTTGGTGGGGCTCCCTTCCTCCAACATTATAGGGGCAGCGCGATGACGTGTCAAAGCTGTAGAAAATGCTAAGAATGCCAGCGATCGCTTGACAATGCTGGGCGCACTGACTACATTTTAGAGAAACCTTAGATAGATAAACCTTTGTTCACTTTATTGGAGGCCCAAAATAAACGCGAATGATCCGGATGAACCGGACCAATCTCGTCCCAAATGTCCCCCCCATCTCTCCTTTCGCAGGTTGACCATCGGATGTAACCCCATCGTTGTGTTTGCATCACAGGCCCATGCCATCTGGTCCGGCAGTTGGGAGGTGCGATAATGCTACCCGATCCAGGCCAGATATTGGCATCTGCCCCAGTCGACGGTGCCGTCGAGGGCACCATAGGCGGCTTGATCTTATACATCTCAGTAGCGCTCGGCTTCTCGTTCTTGTGCTCGATCTTAGAAGCAGCGCTGCTCTCGACCTCGCTATCACACATTGGTGTGATGGTGAAACAGGGCAGCCGCGCCGGTCTGCTGATGCATAAACACAAAGAGAATGTCGAGAACCCAATCTCTGCTATCTTGACTCTTAACACCGTCGCCCACACCGTTGGTGCAGCCGGGGCTGGTGCCCAGGCCGCTGGTGTCTTTGGCAATGAGTGGTTTGGGGTCATCTCGGCGGTGCTGACGCTGCTGATTCTGGTGTTCTCGGAGATCATCCCCAAGACATTGGGAGCCGTGTACTGGAAACAGCTCTTCACCTTCTCCGCTTATGCCATTGAGGCCTTGGTGATTTTGTTCTGGCCCGCCGTGTGGGTGTTCAACAAAATGGGGCGTTTGTTGGCCCCATCTGAAGAAAGCCCCTCGGTTACGGTGGGGGAGCTTGAGATCATGGCGTCGATTGGTGCCAGCGAGGGAACGCTGAAGGAGCGCGACTTCCGCATCTTGAGTAATCTACTGCGCTTAACGCAGATTCGCGTCAAGGACATCATGACCCCGCGCACCGTGTTGATGGCTTTCCAGCAGGACACGACGGTCAGTGAGGTGATCGAGCAGCACCCACTGCTGCGCTATTCACGCATCCCGGTCTATGAGACTGACATCGATCACATTGTGGGGATCGTCTTGCGACACGATATTCTGAGCAACGCAGCTAATGGCGGTCGAGACAAAACACTCCAGGCGTTGCTGCGACCGATCCACTCGGTGCCGGAGTCCCTGAGTGTGGCCGATGCGCTGGACTTGTTTACTTCACGCCAGGAGCATGTCTTCCGCGTTTTCGATGAGTACGGTGGGACCGAAGGCATCATCACCTTAGAAGACGCGATGGAGTCTTTGATCGGGTCGGAGATTGTTGATGAAAGCGACCTGGTCACCGATCTGCGGGAGCTGGCTCAACAGCGTTATCGAGGGCGCTTCCCGGCGGCGCGGGACGACGAACCGAAGTCGAGCACAGCCAACGCCTAAGCCTAGCAATAGCAAGCGGCACGCCATTTGGCGTGTCGTTTGTTTGTTCTGCCTTTTGCAGGTCCCTGAGTCAATCCATATACTATGGGTGCCCGTGTATGATAGGTGTTACAGCGGTTTGCTGCCGCGCACGCCACACTTAGAATCCTTTTGTACTCACCTTGGGAGAAGACACAAGTTATGCACTCACCTTTAACGCAACGCAAGCTCTGGACGAGACTCGCTCTGGTGGTGCTGGTCGCCGCCGCACTCGTCGCATGCAGCACCTTTGAAGAACCTGAGGCCGTTGTCGTAACAGCCACACCGGATCCTGCGGCAGACGTTGAGCCGACTGCGGTTGTCGCTGAGGAACCCGCCGCCGAAGAAGCCCCTGCCGAAGAAGCCCCTGCTGAAGAGGCTCCTGCCGAAGAAGCCCCTGCTGAAGAAGCTCCTGCCGAAGAGGCTCCCGCTGAAGAAGCCCCTGCGGGCGGTGAAGGCGATCTCGGTTTTCCCGGTAACCCAGTCCTGCGGAATGCCCAGTGGACCCCGCGCTTTGAAGAGTTTGCCGGCCACCAGTGGGCCTTTGTACCAGTCGGATGCTTCGAGATGGGCTCGCTGCAGGGCGACAATCTAGAGAACGTTGTTCATGAACAGTGCATTGAACAGCCGTATTGGATCATGGTGACCGAGGTGACCAACGAGCAGTTTGGCGTTGGGCCAACCTGGACCGATCCTTCCTTCCCGCGGACCAATGTTAGCATGTTTGATGCGTCAGCTTATTGCCAGAGTATCGGCGGAAGCCTGCCGAACGAAGTGCAGTGGGAGTATGCGGCTCGCGGACCGAGTTCCTTCTTGTATCCCTATGGTGACACCGGCGACGACGACCTGAACCTGTCCGTCAATGCGGTCAACTCAACCTCACCACGTCCGGTTGGCGAGCGCCCCGCTGGTGTGTCATGGGTTGGCGCGCTGGATATGTCCGGCAATGCGCGTGAGTGGACCATTTCCGCCTATACCGGCTATCCCTACGTGCCGGGTGATGGCCGTGAGAGCCTGTCTGATGATGCCAATGCGAATCGCGTGCTGCGTGGCGGTGGCTACCTGACCGGATGGGCCAATGCATCCGGCTATGATCGCGAGTTCGCTGACTGGGAAACCGACACGCTGGCTGATGCTGGCTTCCGCTGTGTCGCTCCAGTTGAGTAGCACGCCCCCCTAAACCGTTGACCAGTGTGGGCGAGCCAATGGCTCGCCCTTGGTCTTTCCTGATTGACACCTCTCCATCAGCACGCTAGACTTGCGTCTGACAATCCAAACCAATTGACTCTGACCCGGACAAGTACAGCCCTAACCAACAGCCTCAGAGAGCTGCCCTTACGCTGAGACGGCAGCCTGTACGAAGGACTGGAATGGACCGGTGAGTTACCAGATTGAAGGCAACTTGTGCTGCGTAGGTCTGGTCGGACTGGCCTCCGTTAGCCTGGCCCATTGAGCTGAGAGGGAAGCGTTCGAAGAAGCGGAACGCTTCCAATAAGGGTGGTACCGCGAGCATGTGAATCAGCGCTCGTCCCTTAGTGGACGAGTGTTTTTTGTTCCGATCAGATGAGGAGAGCAGGCAAAGTGACTGACAAGAAGGGACGCATTCTAACCGGGGACCGGCCAACCGGTCGGCTGCACCTGGGCCACTATGTAGGAACGCTGCAAAACCGCGTCAAACTGCAAGAGGACTATGAGGTGTTTCTGTTAATCGCCGACTATCACGCGCTGACGACGCATCCAGAAAAACCAGATGTCGTCGCTACTCGCCAGAATGCGCTGGACGTAGTGATGGACAATTATGCGGTAGGTATCGATCCGACGCAGACCATTCAATACATGCAGTCGGATGTTCCGGAGACGGCTGAACTCACGCTGCTCTTCTTGATGCTTGCTACGGTTCCACGCTTGCAGCGTGTGCCGACCTTAAAGGACGTGATGCAAAACCTGGAAATTGAGGAACCTTCAATTGGCTTGCTCAGCTATCCGGTATTGCAGGCGGCGGACATTTTGATCGTCAAGGGAAATCTGGTGCCGGTCGGAAAAGACCAGGCCAGCCACATCGAGATCACACGGGAGATTGCACGCCGCTTCAACTTCCGCTTTGAGGTCGACGTGTTTCCAGAGCCCGATCCGATGATCCCAGAGGAGGCCCCTACCCTGGTTGGCATCGACGGCATGGCCAAGATGAGCAAGTCGCTGGGCAACGCCATCATGCTGTCGGATGATGAGAAGACGGTGCGCGAAAAGATTATGCAGATGTACACTGACCCGAACCGGCTGCGCAAGACCGATCCAGGGACGGTTGAGGGCAATCCGCTGTTCATCTATCACGATCTATTCAACCCAGACACTGAGCAAGTGGCCGACTTCAAAGATCGCTACCGCAAAGGTCAGATTGGTGATGTCGAGTGCAAGAAGGTGCTGGCCGAAAAGATCAACGCCTTCCTTGACCCGATACGGGAACGCCGCCGCGAACTAGAAGAGCATCCGGACGACGCGATAGACATTCTACGCAGTGGGGCGGCCAAAGCTCGACCGATCGCTCAGGAGACCGTAGCACAAGCGCGAGAAGCTATGGGCCTGACCAGCATCCTCACCGACAGCCTGATCGAGCTGTATCGCCGCTAGGGTTTGGCGATGGTTGGAATGCGGTTAAAGATCGATGCGAATGATTGCACCGAAGGCAAAATGGCTTAGCACTCGATAGGCAAGTCAGGCGAATAGGCGTAAGATGTAAGGTAGAGTGATTTTCTCGATTGAGAAAGAGAGCCTTCATTATGAAGATGGATCAGCGCTTATTTCGCATCATCGCAGGGGCCTTGTTCTCCGTTGCAACCGTCGCAACGGCGACTTACCTGGCCAACGCCCAGCCATTGAACTATACCTGCCCGACCACCCATACGGTCCGTCAGAACGACACATTGTATCGGATCGGGCAGATCTATGATCTGAATTGGTCGCATGTGGCGGTGGCTAACGGCATCAGCGATCCGACCACCTTGCAAGTCGGCGACGTTTTGAACATTCCGTGCCAGCTTGCACCGGCACAGCCTCAGCAGGTAGCCTACGTATCTGGCTTCAGCCAGACCTGCCTGACCTATGTGGTCCAGTCTGGCGACTCCTTGTCGCGGATCGGCGCAGCTTTGCAAGTGCCCTGGCAGAACATCGCTCAGGCTAATGGGATCAGCTTCCCCTGGTTGATATTCCCAGGCCAGGTGTTGACCGTTTCTTGTGAGTTGAACGAACCGGTGCCGGGTGACAGCACCCCCGTTGAGTCGCCAACGGACAGCAACGATCCACTTGATGCGGCGGAATCCGTGCTGTTAGCGGGCTGTGCCATCGGCGATGGCAATGCCTGCTATGGGCCGGGGCAGTCCTGCTTCGCGGAGTTTGAGTGGGTTCGTGGTAAAGAATACTGCATCGCGCGGGGGCTTGGGTCCAACTCTTCAGTACAAGGTGCGCCGGTACAAGGCAAGGGTGGCACCGTCTATGGTGGCCAACGTTTGCGGATCGGCGAGGCAGGCGACGTGCTTGGAACTAGCATGGAGTGCTCCATCATCCGGGTGAAAGAACCCAGCGGTCGCCCCATGATTTTCGGAGCGACCTTCACCGGGTCCGGCGTCAACAGCGTGGCTGAAGACATGTTCGACAGCGACCTTGTCAATTGCAGCGACGGCATCGTCTTCTACACCTACGGCCGTGACAGTGGCCTGGAGGGCAAGTATCGCATCAACCGCGAGGACTTGGGGAACCTTCCTTAAGCGGGTCAGGGCCAAGCCCGCTCACACCAGGGGTTGAGCCTTGTGCGTGGTGGAACAAGACAACTTCTGCCAATAAAAATTTCATTTCTACAACTGATAAACCGGGATAAGGTGAATTTCACTCGGAGAATCGACGATTGTAAGTAGAAGCTTCCTTAACACTAGGCGCTCACTCAGTAGTTCACCTCGACTGCTGCCCTAGAAACAGATGTAATTGTGCTGCGTGCTCTTGCACATGGCGCATGGTGTACAATAACAATTCCGCAAAGGGCAACTCTCCCCAAGGCAATTGACATAGTTGCTGCGCCTGTTCACTCGATAAATTGGTGATGGTCTGCTGACACTTTTGGCGGCAGTTTTCGAGGTATTCGAGAAGTTCTTCTCGAGTATAGGTTCGCGGCAGAGACTCGTTTGCCTCCATCTCTACCAGGTCAAAAGGCTCAGGAGGATTAAAGCCCTCTTCTGTCCCGGTCAAGTAGAGGTCCAGCCAAAAAAGAGTGTGATAGCATACGTACCAGTATGAGGAGAAACCTGCTGCTACCCACTGGTCTGGCTCATCCTCCCACAAACGTTCTTCCCAGAGGTCATCTGGACAGTTTCGCAAGGCATCGCCAAACGAGTCTATGGTCACAGCAAACTGTCGCCATAACATCTCTTTTTCAATGATGGTATTCACCCTTTTTCCACGCTTGAGATTCTTAGAAGTTAGTAATTCAACTTTGGACATTGATTATATCAATAGTCCGGAGCTGCTTCTTCACTGTGACTTGCAACATAGCCTTAGAATAGCATCCAGGCATTCTGGCGTCTTTGCGATGCACTGCATTGAATGACTGTAGGCTAACTTTAGTAAGCGTCCTTGACTGCATCCTAAGCCTAGAATAGGTCCGAGACGACCTTTTGCATCCTAGCCTTAGAAATCGTCCTTCTGTTGTGGCGGTCTGCACAGTGGTAACCGCTCACTATTACGACTAATGGCTCGCCACCTTCATAGGTTAGGCACCTTCGTTCGGGTCGGCATTACTGAAGCCAATATCGTAGTGAACCCAATTGAACATGAGCAGAGAACCGATCCGAGCTGTCGAGTCAGCCGGCCTGAATCACGATGCATTACGACTATCGACCTACTTCAGGCTGCATGACGCGTTCCAACTGTCGATCATTGAAGAACTCCAGACGATTAACGGAAGGGGCTTGGGAAGGGGTGGCACCGCCTTCATCTGCACGTGATACGCATCGACGCGAGGATTCACGTAACTCGGGCACCATTCAGCGATTCTATTCTAAGGTTACGTTGCAAGTCACAAGCCTGCATTGAGGTTGCCGACAGGCGGTTTTGTTTGTGACAGGCTTTACAAACTCTTAACCTCAGCAGGGTTGACACACCCTATACCAAGGAGTAGAATACCTAAGCTAAATTGCTTATGGGGTATGATCGGTCTATGAGCATTGATGCGAACGCGTCAACAAACCTCGATAGCGTTCATCGACGACGCCAGATGAGACTCCGGCCCAAGCAATCCTTCCATCGATCTATCCCACCTGTCACAAACCCCTAGTGGACTTGGAGACAAACACATTATCATGCATGACACAATCTTTGAGGCTGAAGACGAGAGCGAACTCGACTTTGCGGCATTACTCGAAGCGTCTTTCAAGAATGAGACGATCGAGAAAGGCGCCATGCTGACTGGCACCGTGCTGGCGATTGACAATCAGGGCATGATTGTCGATGTCGGCTTGAAGCGCGATGGCGTGGTGCCGCGCAGCGATATGGAAGCCATGGGAGACATCCCCGAGTATGAGCTGGGTCAAGACATTGCGGTGGTGGTGATCACACCCGAAGACCGCGACGGGAACCTGCTCGTCTCAGTCAAGCAAGCCCGAGCCTATACTTTTTGGGAAGAGGCCCGTGAGCAGATGGAAAGCGGCGAGAGCTTCCTTGGGCAGGTCATCGACGCCAACAAAGGCGGCTTGATTGTCCCCTTTGGCGAGCTGCGGGGATTTGTCCCGGCGTCTCATGTCGGCAATTTGCCGCGCGGTCTGAGCGACCCAGAGCGTGAGGATCACCTGCACCAGCTCGTCGGCAAGCAAATTGAACTTAGGGTGATCGAGGTGACCCCGGCACGCCGCCGCCTGGTCTTCTCCCAGCGTGAGGCGGAACGTCAACGCCGCGCGGTCGCCAAAGAGCGTTTGCTGCAAGAACTGCAAGAAGGCGACATCGTCAAGGGGCGGGTACGCAGCATCCGCGACTTCGGTGCTTTTGTTGATCTAGGTGGGGCGGACGGCTTGGTTCACGTCTCTGAGATTGCCTGGCACCGGGTGCGCCACCCAAGCGAAATGCTCAATGTGGGTGACGAAGTCGAGACCTACGTCCTACAAGTCGATCCGGAGTCGAAGCGCATCGGTTTGAGCCTCAAACGCCTGACCGCCAACCCCTGGGATGAGCTGGAGAAGACACATCACGTGGGGCAGCTTGTTGAAGGAACTGTCACGCGTGTGGTATCATTTGGAGCGTTCGTCGAGCTGCAGAACGGCATTGAAGCACTTCTTCATCTTTCTGAAATCGCCGATCCCCCCCCTGAGACACCCGATCTATTCGTCCAGGCCGGGGATACGCTGCTCGCACGGATTTTCAACCTTGCACCCGATCGTCAGCGGATTGGGTTGAGCCTGCGCGATGTGGAGCAGCACGTCGTCGCCGCTGGG
>JAADYZ010000403.1 GCA_010092775.1 Chloroflexota bacterium | reverse complement strand
GAGCCTTGGCTGCACAGCGCTCACCGATGAACACAATAGCGCCATATCCTTAACACATGCTTTGAAATTCATTTTGATGGATTGCCCTACGTTCAAGCCAGTCATGGGGTTTCAAAGATGAGGGATAGCGTTATAATGGTTTCATGAAGGGCCAAGCCACTCCACTGCGTGTTTCTCTCATTGCCACCGTATTAAATGAAGGCGATAGTATCGTGGCGCTGCTCGACTCCATTCGCGAGCAAACGCGCCAACCTGATGAGATCGTCATTTGCGATGGTGGGTCAACCGATGGCACTGTTAACCTGCTCTACGATTTTGCCGATGTGCTGCCACTGCAGGTGATTGACCTGCCGGGTGCCAATATCTCGCAGGGGCGGAATGCGGCCATCGCTGCCAGCAGCGGTGACGTGATCGCCGTGACGGATGCCGGTGTGATCCTCGACCCAGACTGGCTGGCCTATCTGGTCGCTCCGATGGAGCAGGACGACCAGGTCAACAAAGTGGCGGGCTTCTTTCTACCTGATGCACACAGCGCCTTTGAGGTGGCGCTCGCGGCAACAACCCTACCGGCCGCCCATGAGATTGACCCAGCCACCTTCATGCCCTCGAGCCGCTCGGTGGCCTTTCGTCGCTCGATCCTGCATGATGTCGGCGGTTACCCCGAATGGTTGGACTTCTGCGAAGACCTGATCCTGGACTTTCGGATCGCGGCGCTCTATGGGCCTTTTGCCTTTGAGCCAGACGCCATCGTCTTCTTCCGGCCCCGGCCCTCGCTGCGCGATTTCTATAGGCAATACTATCAATATGCACGTGGTGATGGTAAGGCCAACCTGTTCTACCGGCGTCATCTCATTAGATACATGACCTATTTTGCCGTGCTCCCTCTGCTGCTTTTTGCCGGACTCGCCGTTAGTCTCTGGTGGTTTGCTGCCGTGCTGGCGGGCGGTGCCTACATGCTGTATAAACCCTATCAGAGATTGATGCAGCAATGGCAAGGGCTAGACTGGCGACACAAATTAAGCGCCGCCCTGTGGGTTCCCGTCATCCGGATTAGCGGGGACTTTGCCAAGATGCACGGCTACCCCTTCGGTGTGTGGTGGCGCTTCCAAAACCGCCCACCGGAATGGCGAATCGAAACAGACCGACAAGCAATCGACCCATCCAGGTAGCGATAAGATTAAGGTAATGACATCTTTAGAGGAACGAGACAGACTTTTATCGGATCAATTGTGTGTTGTTGAAGAGCCGGGATGGAAGCGCACCCTGGCCATCCTGCTGACGCATACCGGCGATGGGGGGGTGTGGGGGGTGCTGCTGGCCTTGGCTTTCTTCCTGGGCGGCCCAGACTGGCAGTACCGAGCCGTCGTCATCCTGATTGTGACCATCGTGGTTGGCTTGATTACCACCGCCGTGAAATTCACGGTCAAACGGCCACGTCCCGCCCATGAGTGGGGCGAGATGTACCGCAAAAGCGATCCCAACTCCTTCCCATCAGCCCACGCGGCGCGTGGTGGTGGCATGATGGTTCTAGGCCTGGTGCTGGGGCCGCTGTGGTTTGCCATCGCTATGATCATCTGGGGACCGGCGATCGCGCTGTCACGCGTATTGACTGGCGTCCACTATGTTTCCGATGTGATCGGCGGCATGGTTTTCGGTGCCGCCATGACGGGTCTGGTGCTGGTGCTGATCGATCTGACCGACATCGTTGAGCGACTGGGGTTCGCCGCCATTTAGGGAAGGGCAAGCTCATGCGCCGGGTTAGGCTGGGCGCAGGATCAGCTTTCACCGCTTTGTGTCTGGCCACTGTGGGCGATCTGGATCGGTTGAACCTCCAACCGGCCAGTTTCGGACGATCGAGCCCGTAAATCCCTTATGTACTAGGACAGCATCATGACAGGTTTAGCATCATGAGCCAGGCCCGCTTTCAGTTCCACGGCGAACTGAACGATTTCCTGCCTCGTGGCAAACGCTTTACGACGATCGATTACCCCTTCAACTGGCGCGCCTCGATCAAAGACATGATTGAGTCGCACGGCATCCCCCACTGCGAAGTGGATGTGATTGTCGTCAACGGCCACTGCGTCGATTTTGGCTATCTGGTCTGTGATGCGGATCAGATTCAAGTCTACCCGAGCATGGCCAGTGCGCCGCTGCACCCGACGCTGCGCCTGCGCCCACTCTATCCGGGTCGCCCACGCTTCATCCTGGATATTCACCTGGGGCGCTTGGCGGCCTATCTCCGTATGATCGGATTTGACTCCCTGTGGCGTAACGACTACGAAGACCCCGAATTAGCGCGGGTAGCGCATGACGAGCAGCGCATTTTGCTGAGCCGCGACATCGGCCTGTTGAAGCGCAGCCTGGTGACCTATGGCTATTTCGTGCGGCACATTTACCCGCGTGAGCGCATCCGGGAGATCATCCAGCGCTTCGACCTGAGCCGACACATGGAGCCCTTCAAACACTGCATGAAGTGCAACGGGATGCTGCGCCCGGTCGCTAAGCCAAGCCTGGTCGCACGCCTCCCACAAGAGATCTTTCACCTCTACGATGACTTTCACATCTGCACCTCCTGCGAGCGCATCTACTGGAAGGGATCGCACTATCGCCGGATGGTCGGCTTGATTGAGGAGTTAGCGGCGGTATAAGGCCAACAATCTGAGCGCAGGGCTGCCTGGGCACTTCACTTGGCAACAGACGGACCCCATCGCCTACAGCCTGATCTATCCGTTATAATCAGGGCGCAAGTCCTTCTAACTCACCCTCAGCACCGGAGGTCAACTCGCTCATGCCACGATTCCCGAAGAACTTCGTCTGGGGAACTGCTACGTCCGCATACCAAATTGAAGGCGGCATCGCAGAGGGAGGCCGCGGCGCATCAATCTGGGACACCTTCAGCCACCGAGCAGGGACGATCTTGGACGGTTCGAACGGCGACATCGCAATCGACCACTACAATCTACGCGACGAAGACATTGACTTGATGGCCGAATTTGGCATCAAAGCCTATCGTTTTTCCATCGCCTGGCCGCGCATTTTTCCGCAAGGTGTGGGCAACATCAATGATCCGGGAATGGCATTTTATGATAAGCTGGTGGATAAGCTGCTAGAGAAAGACATTCAACCCTGGGTAACGCTTTACCATTGGGACCTCCCACAAGCCCTTGAAGATCGGGGCGGCTGGCCCAATCGCGACACCGTGCTCTACTTCGTGGCCTACGCCGAGGCCGTCAGCAAGGCTCTCGGAGACCGCGTCAAGCATTGGATTACCCATAACGAACCCTGGGTCTTCTCCTATCTGGGTTATTATATGGGCACCCACGCGCCGGGTGAGCAGGATTTGTGGGCAGCGGTGCGCGCCACCCATCACGCGCTGCTGTCGCATGGCATCGCCGTCCCCGTGATCCGGTCGAACTCAGTGGCCGCCAACGTGGGGATCACGCTTAACCTGGCACCGATCTACCCGATGACCGACTCACCGGCCGATGTGATGGCGGCGCGCCACCATGATGGTTGGTTGAATCGCTGGTTCCTTGATCCCTTGTTCCGGCGTGGCTACCCAGAAGACATGATGCACTTGTTCGGCCAGTACAAACCAGGGATCGAAGATGGTGACATGGCCAAGATCGGCACACCAATCGATTTCTTGGGCCTAAACTATTACTCGGCGCACTACGTTCGGGCGGTCAGTTCCGATGAAAACATGCTGGGCTTCTCCGCTCTAGGGCCAGAGGACTTGGAGAACTTCGGCTTCGAACTGACTGAGATGGGTTGGCCAATTGTACCGGACGGCATGACCGACATCCTGATCCAGGTGCATGAGGAATATGAGCCCAAGTCGATCATCATCACCGAGAATGGGGCGGCCTTTGCGGATGCGCCAGTCAACAACATCGTGGACGATCCGCGCCGGGTTGACTATCTGCGGCACCATCTTGAGGCGGTGCGGGTGGCCATCAAAAATGGCGTCCCGGTTGATGGCTATTTCGCCTGGTCCTTCTTCGATAACTTCGAGTGGGCGGAAGGCTATACCAAGCGCTTCGGATTGGTCTATGTGGACTACGAAGATGACAATAAACGCATCCCCAAGACCAGTGCCGCCTGGTATAACCGAGTCATCGAAGCCAACGCCATCGTGGATTAGAACCTAACGACAAAGGGAAGATCGTATGGACCACAGTCAGTTCAAAACGCCACCCAATCAATACCGCGAACTCCCCTTCTGGTCCTGGAATGATGACCTGGACCCAGCGGAGGTGGCGCGCCAGGTCAAGCTCTTTGCCCACGCCGGCTGGGGCGGCTTCTTCATCCATGCGCGCAGCGGGCTTAAGACGCCCTATCTTAGCGAGCAGTGGATGGCTTGCGTCGGGGCAGCAGTCGATGCGGCGAAAGAGCATGGCCTCACAGCCTGGCTGTACGACGAGGACAAGTGGCCTAGCGGGTTTGCCGGTGGGTTGAGTGTGGCCGCCAACCCGGCGCATCGGATGATGCACCTCTTCTGTTCCATCGATGACAAACCTGCTTTGATCGCAGAACGAATTGCGATGTTCCAGGCGCGCGAGGTCGAAGGCGAATTGATTGACATTCGCCCGGTTGATACACCGAGCCTACAAGACAGCGCCGACCGGCTGATCCAGTTTTACCCGCAGCATCTCCCCTTAGGCATCGGGAAATTCAATGGGTACAGCTACCTTAGTATGCTCGACCCTGAGGCGGTACGTGGCTTCATCGAGACGACTCACGAGGCCTACAAGGCCCACCTTGGCGCTCACTTCGGGAGCACTATCCCAGGCATCTTCACCGATGAACCCGCCTACCTGACCGACAAGGGCATCGACCCCAGCCAGGTTATGCTGCCCTGGACAGACGAATTGCCACGCCTCTATCAGGAGCGCAGCGGACGCGACTTGCTACCAGAGCTAGCCTCCCTCTTTTTTGATGTCGGAGACTATCACCAGGTGCGCTATGAATTCTGGGCCACCGTGACCCAACGTTTTGTCGACAGCTACACCAAGCAAATTGCAGATTGGTGCGCGGCCAATCACCTCAAGTCGACTGGGCACCTGATGCATGAAGACACCCTCACCCGCCAGGTCGAGCGGATTGGCTCGGCCATGCAACACTATGCCCATATGCACATTCCTGGCGTGGACAATCTGGCCCGTACCATCAACGAAGGCTGGGGCACAGTGCTGACCCTCAAGCAGCTCGACAGCGTAGTCAGCCAAATGGGCAAGGAACGCGCCCTGGTCGAGAATTATGGGGCCAGCGGCTACGATTTCGCCCATCATGGGCGCAAGTGGATTGGCGAGTGGGCCTACGTGCTGGGCGCCAATCTGAATAATCCGCACCTGGCAGCCTACAGCCTGCGTGGCGCACGCAAACG
>JAADYZ010000402.1 GCA_010092775.1 Chloroflexota bacterium | reverse complement strand
TTTTCGACGGTGAAAGCAGCGGCAATGTTCGTGAGGCGCTAGGCGACACTTCGACCAATCTGGGGACGAGGATTACACGATGATCGGATCGGCAAGAGCATATAGCAATATCGCCTTTATCAAGTACTGGGGCAATCGAGACGATACGCTGCGCCTCGCCTTGAACGGGTCCATCTCAATGAACTTGGCCGGGCTGGAGACGATCACAACGGTCGAGTTTTCTTCCGACCTGGAACAAGATCAATTAAGCATCAACGGGAGCGACCAATCGGAGGGGGCACTGGCGCGCGTGTCTGCACATCTCGATCATTTCAGACGACGCGCTGCGATTGACCTGCGGGCCAGTGTGCGCTCCACAAATAACTTCCCGGCTGGTACCGGGGTAGCGTCGTCGGCATCGGCCTTTGCCGCGCTGGCAGTGGCGGCAGACAGCGCGTTAGAACTCCATATGAGCGAGAAAGAGCTGTCGATGTATGCGCGTCTAGGTTCCGGATCAGCCTGCCGATCGATTCCGGCTGGTTTTGTGGAATGGTATGCAGGACCCGACGATGCAAGCTCCTTTGCTGAGAGCTTAGCCCCGCCAGAGCACTGGAACCTTGTCGATCTGGTCGCTATCGTCAGCCGGGAGCATAAAGCCGTTGGCTCAACCGGAGGGCACAAAGTGGCTCCGACTTCGCCGCTGCAAGGCGCAAGGGTGGCTGACGCTCAGCGGCGCATCGATTGGTGCCGCGAGGCGCTCCTACGCCGCGACTTCAACGCACTGGCCGAGGTCATCGAGCTAGACGCTTTGATGATGCATGCAGTCATGATGACTTCAAAGCCAACCCTGTTATACTGGACGCCTGCGACTTTGGGCCTCATCGAGGCTGTACGACAATGGCGGGAGAAAGACGGCTTGCCCGTTGCCTTCACCATTGATGCCGGGCCCAACGTGCATGTCATCACCGAGGCGTCTTTTGCTGAGGAAATCGCGGAAGGGCTCCGGGCGCTGCCGACCGTGCAAGAGGTTTTGTCCGGGCGACCCGGCGGGGCGGCAACAGCCATCGATACGCACTTGCGCGCATCCTAAGGCATTGCTGGTGGCTGGACGGGCTCGATATACTCAACAAATGCTTGAACGCGCTGACTTAGTGGAATCGGGGATTGTATGCCTGTGATTGGTAATACAGGGCTGGCGATACTGGCCTTCTTTGTGGTGCTTGGACCGCTGATCTTGTTTCATGAGCTGGGCCACTTTCTGGCCGCACGCTTTAACAAGATCACCGTAGAGGAGTTCGGGATTGGCTTCCCGCCGCGCATGGTCACCTTGTTCGAACAGGGTGGTACGAAGTTCACGCTCAACTGGATTCCCTTGGGCGGCTTTATGCGACCCGCCGGAGAAGACGACCCGAACATACCGGGTGGCTTTGCGACCGCCCCACCCTGGGTCAGGATCAG
Source organism: Chloroflexota bacterium (assembly GCA_010092775.1). Classification (GTDB taxonomy): domain Bacteria; phylum Chloroflexota; class Anaerolineae; order Aggregatilineales; family UBA3940; genus TC-71. Next base: position 4,984 of record JAADYZ010000402.1, on the reverse strand, counting down.
TGTACTGGCGGCTGGACCGCTGGCCAACGTGTTGTTCGCATTTCTGCTGTTGATCGGAATGTATATGTTGGGCGCGCCTGATCCGCAGCCGGGTGCGCAGATCACACTGGTTGCTGAGGACTCACCCGCAGAACAAGCTGGCCTACTAGTGGGAGACATCGTCCTTCAGGCCGATGAGGTAGAGATCGAGTCGACCAACGACCTGATCACGCATGTGGGCACGCACGGTGGCGAAGAAGTTCTGCTCACGGTGCAGCGTGACCAAACGACGGTACAGCTCCCGATCACACCCCGTACCGAATGGCCTGAGGGCCAAGGGCCAACCGGTATTCAGATCAGCAGCGTCTTCGAAACACGCCGCTTTGGCCCCTTTGAGGCGGTTGGGCGTGCGGCCACCGATTCTGTTGACATGATCCTGGTGTTGCCGAGAGCGATCTCTGCGGTGATTGAAGGGGTGATCCCCGCGCGGCTGCTGCGCCCCGTCAGTGTTGTAGGCATCAGCCAGCTCGGTGGCCAATATATCGACGTGTCGGTACAGCAAAACGCCCTGTGGCCGATTGTACAGTTAACAGCGTACATCAGTATCGCCATCGGCATTACCAACTTGCTACCCTTCCCCGCGTTGGATGGTGGTCGGATTGCCTTTGCGGTGCTCGAATTGATTCGTGGACGGCGGATTGATCCAGAACGTGAGATGGTCGTCCACTTTATCGGTTTTGCCGTATTGTTGGCGGCTATGTTTATTTTCATTTACCTGGATATTGTAGACCCGGTGGTGCAATGAGAGACATCGATACCCCAATTGAAACACTAATTGATGACTTGCGTGATGTGGCTCAACCCATGCCGACAGCCCTTGTCTATCGGCTGTCGGACCCGTTGGAAGAGGACCTGTCGATTTTTGAGGCCAACTGGGAGGGCATCCCAGTTGAGCGACGGCGCCAGTTTGTGGCGCGCCTGGCCGACATCGGAGAAGAGAGCTACGAGTTCAACTTTGAAAAGGTAGCCAGCTTCGCGTCTGAAGACCTTGACGCGGAAGTGCGCGAGCACGCCGTCAAGGCTTTGTGGACCAGCGACACGCTGAGCACGATGTGGCGCTTGATTGACCTCTTGCGCAGTGACCCCGCCGAGGAAGTGCGGGCGCGGGCTGCGACTGGGCTGGGGCCGTACATCTTGCGGACCGAATTGGAGGAGTTGAGCGAAGAGATCACCTCGGAAGCAACTGACTTATTGGTCGATACCTTCGCCAACGAGATGGAAAACCAAGACCTTCGGCGCCACTGCCTTGAGGCAGTCTCCAGTGCGATGCGTGACGATGTGCTCGAGCTGATCTCAGAAGCTGCGGACAGCCCTGATGTGAAGATGCGGGCAAGCGCCGTTTACGCGATGGGACGCAACTCCCACGAGCAATGGAGCAGCGACATCCTCAAGGCACTCGGCAGCACTGAACCAGAAATGCGCTTTCAGGCCTGTCAAGCCGCAGGCGAGATGCTGTTGGTCGACGCCGTTCCTCAATTGATCACCCTGGCGCAGAGTTCTGACATTGAGATTCGTCAGGCAGCGATTTGGGCGCTAGGCGAGATCGGCGGCGATCAGGCAACCGATTTCCTCCAGCGCCTGGCAGATGACGAAGATGACCCTGACTTGCTCGAAGAGATCGAAGAGGCGCTACAAATGGCGTCTCTTTCAGTGGGTGAACTGGCGATGTTTGTCTTCAGTGAAGATGACCTCGACGCAGACAGCCCAGACGACGATCTGCTCCCTCACTAGTTAGCGTTGAATTTGCATTCCATGCTCCGAATAAACACACCAATGGCAAGGAGAGTCGTCCGTTGGGCGAGTTTCCTTGCGTTGGTGCTCCTGTTCGGATGGGCAATACCTGCCAGGGCACAGGGTGTCATCACGATTGAAAGTGATGTCAACGTGGTCTACGGAGAGCAGTTGACCTTCAGGGCGTTTGTCACTACCGGTCAGGCCATTGAGCAAGCGATATTGATCGTCAATGTCGGTCGGCGTGATACCCAGAGGTGGACAGCAGAGCTGATTGCCACCGACAGTGGCGTCGAGGCCCGCGTTGTGCTCAGCCCAACACAGCTCGATATGCCGCCGACTGCGCCCATTCGGTTCACCTGGGAAGTCGTCACGGTGGGTGGAGCCAGCACCGGCAGCAGCGAGGTGTTCGTCGGCTATGAGGACGGCAGTCTTGACTGGCAGGAAGGGACCTCAAATGGGGTGACCGTAGTGGTCGCGGCCAATTTGTCTGGCCAAATGATCCAGACCACAGTGGCGCAGAGCCTCGCAGTGATCCAGGATGCCACAGGCGAACCGGCTGAAGGCGACCTTCGTTTGTATGTCTATCCAGATCTGGGCTCTTTAGAAAGAGCGCTGGCGCTACATGGACGTGAAGCGGGTGGATGGTATCCTGGCTATGTCGATCCCACCGTCGAGACAGTACTGGTAGCCGCCTCGGCTAACTTGAGCCAATTCGAGAGCGATCTCGGCTATCAGCTCACCCGTTACACCCTCGCATCGCACGCTGGCACTGCGTTTCCAACCTGGTATCGCGAGGGAATTGCCCTTTGGTTGTTCGCTGCCTCTGACCCTACTTTGAACGCACAGGTTGGGGCAACAAGCTGGGAGGCGTGGGCATCGCTAGAAGAGCTGTGCGCTGCCGAGGTCGACGCTATGGCACCCGCAGACCGGGCCCTTGTTGCTGGACAAAGCCGGGAGGTGATCGAATACATCGATGAGCAATATGGACGATCGCAGCTTCGTGCTCTATACTCTGCCTATGCAGCCGGGCTGACCTGCAACGCGGGGGTTGAATTGGCACTTGGCATTCCGCTGGCCCAGTTAGATGGGCAGTGGCGCAGTTCACCGGGGGCCTCAGTGTTGGCAGCCACTACAAGTCCCAACGCAACCGGCTGGTTGATGATGTGGGCAATCAGCTTGCTACTTGCCGGGCTGTTCATCGCACCGCGACCCGCACAGGGCCATCAAAGACCTGATGTCGATTTCTTGATCGGCCCTGCAACTGGCAAACATCCAACGATCGATCAGACCTGAAGCAAGCTATTCCAATGGATGACTCCCAAGAATCTAACCAACAGATCGAAGCGACGGTATACGGCCTTGTTCAGGGTGTTGGCTTTCGGGCGACAACACTTGACCAGGCGCGGGCCCTTGGCATTACGGGCTGGGTGAGAAATCTGCCGGACTCAACTGTTCGAGTCTTGGCACAGGGTTCAGCCAAAGACCTGGAATCTTTGATCGCTTTTCTACATCAGGGTCCGGTGGGCGCTCGGGTAGACAGAGTTGCGGTCGAGTGGACAAGCATAGACCAGAAGTACGACACCTTTACGATCGGTTATCGACCTTAGTCGCTCCCATGGCAACTCACGTATCCCCTCAGCGCACGCTAAACCCAGAGCGACGCGCCTGGAACATTTTGCTCGGCGCGTTCGCCGTATTCATTTTGCTCTGTCTCGGTGCGATCTATAGTGTTCAATGGTTTATCTTTCGGTCGATGATCAACATGGACACTGAGTTGAACGTGTCACGTGGTACTGTGCGGGTCGTCATGCCAGACACTGAAGAGGAAATCGCCGTTACTACGACGCGCGCGTCGCTTGAACCGGGCACTGTTATCAGCACCGATGCGCTGGAGCAGGCCACTATCACCTTCGCTGATCCGCAAAGCGGACGGACGATTGCCGTCGTTGTGGTCAAGCGAGACAGTCAGATCGAGCTACGGGCAACCCGGACACCCCGCTTTGGCCTGAACAATCGTGTCAGTACGATCGAGATTTACCAGATGGCCGGACAGAGCGAGATTATTCTCTTGGCAGCAAATCGATTGGACGCCGCCGAGATCGCCATCATCACGCCGCATGCCGAACTTGACATGGCAACGCTGGCGCATGTGATCGTCAACGTTACTGAAGACAGTACACAGGCCGCTGCCCTGGAGGGCGAGGTGGAGTTGCGGCGCCCCCGCAGTGGGCTGACCCAGACGGTTTCGCCGACACAAAGCGTCGAGATGTTTGGCGGAGACAATCGGATCCGCCTGCGGGAGCCTGAGCATTCGCTGGTGGCCAATCCTGACTTTGAGGTGTCGTTCGATGAAGGCTGGCGCAGCTTCGGTTTGAATCAACCTCCGGGCACATCCAGTACCTTGGAGAACGTACAGTTTCAAGGACGTCATTCGCTGCTGATCGATCGGTCACAATCCCAGTGGCCAGGTATAGTGCTCGACCACGGCGAGAATGGGTTGGTCCAACAGATCAATCAAGTCGTAGATTCGGCAGATTGGCTTGAGATTCGAGCCAGCTTCTATGTCGAGGAGCAGTCGCTTTCAACGTGTGGCGTCGAAGGCAGTGAGTGCCCCTTGATGATCCGCATGGATTATCTCGATTTGCGCGGCCAAGAACGGACCTTCATTCATGGGTTCTATACGTTCCATGAACCCGCCTTGCAGTATCCGCTGCTATGCCTAAGCTGCCGTACCGAGCACTCACAAGTGAACATCAACAGCTGGTATACCTATGAGTCGGGCAACCTCTTCACTCGGCTGCCTGAGGATGAGCACCCCCTCTTCATCCGCGAGCTGCGCTTTTATGCCTCTGGGCATGCGTTCAAGGTCTACATCTCAGAGGTTGACTTACTGGTGGCGACGCAGCCCCGACAGTCCAGCGCCGACTAATTGAGGGCGTTCAAGCGGGTGGTCAATTCGGCGGGACTGCTAGCTTGCAGCGTTTGTACGATCACCTCGGGATACCAAAACTCGAACCAAGGCAGGATCGGATCTGCCCAAAGGGATGGGTTGACGACGATTACGCGGCGGCGGTCTAAGTCGCCGATGCCTGCGTCGTCAGCACTATAACCGATCGTCCAGCGCTGGCTTCGCCAGGTTTGGCTGGTGGTAATAGCGCCGATCCAATCGTCATCTGTGGAAGCATGCAGCAGAATATAGGTGCGGTCGTAC
>JAADYZ010000060.1 GCA_010092775.1 Chloroflexota bacterium | reverse complement strand
CTCCTTGTGTTTCTATCATACATCCCGGCCGAGGCAGGCCTCCCCCCTTCACCCCTGGATCGGTTATCCCCACACGCCGTAGGGACAGGGCCTGCCCTGTCCGCTGCCTGCCATATCGGGTTTCCACCCTGCCTACCGGACGAGGCAGGCCTCGTCCCTACACCCCTTCGATCAGGTTTCCCCACCTGCCGCATCCTGACACACGTCGATCGGTTAGCCCCACCTGCCGCTACATGGGCAGATTGCCGGAAGGGGCGCTCCCATTTCATGTCACCATTGCCCCGCCGACCGTCGCCCCCTATAATGATCAAAACGACTCGTCTATCTTAAAGAGCGGCGCATGACTGAGCGCGACGCCATCCACAATGCTAATCAACGCGAACCCCGTTTAGGCGGCCACAAACGGATCGGCCTGCCCGGCTCGGAGCCAAGCCTGGGCGCCCAGGCCGCAGTGGTCCATATGATGGAACTGCTCGACCATGAGGACAGCGCCATCCGCCACCGCGCCTTGTTCGGCTTGGCCCAATTAGGCAGCGAGGCCGCCGTCTCTGGCCTGCTGACGGTGGTGCGTGATCCGCGCTACAATCGGCGCTTTCGCGTGCGTGCGGCCAAGGCACTCACTCATTTTGATCGCAGCCCCGATGTTCTCAAGCAGTTGCTGAGCATCGCCATTATTGACATCAGCGACGATGTGCGCCGGGCCGTTGCGGAGGCCATCGCCGCATTGGATAATCCGCTTCTGGGTGATCTTCTGGCCGGTTGGATGCGCCGCTCCAACGAGGCCACCCGCCTGGCTGCCATGAACGTCCTTGGCCAGAGCCGCCACGAATGGGCCTTTCCGCTATTGATCGAGGCCTTGCGCGATGGCAGCCGCGACATCCGTCGTTTGGCCGCTATTGCGCTGGGTGAATTTGGCGATGTGCGGGCCGTTGACCCGCTGCTCTCCGCCTTTGGCGATCAAGATGCAGGCATCCGGCATGAAGCCTACCTGGCTTTGACCAAGATCGGCAGCCGCCGCGCGGTCGAACCCTTGATCGCTCAACTGGCTGATCCTGCAACCCGTTTCTACGCCATCGCCGCGCTCGGCTATCTCGGTGATTCACGGGCGGTTGAGCCGCTGATGTGGCTCTATGAGAGCGATGGTGGGCGGCTGCGTCCAGCTATTGCAGGGGCGCTGGGGCGCATCGGAGATGCGAGCGCGGTGGACCTGCTGATCGATAATCTTTTCGATCCTGACGAAATCGTGCGCCACGCCAGTGCCACCGCCCTCGGCCAGATCGGTGATGAACGGGCTATTGGCCCCTTGATCGCGCTGCTGCGCCAGGATCAAGACGAGTTTGTGCGCGACCGCGTGCGTGATGCACTGCTTGAACTGGGTAGCGAGGCCGTTGCCGAGGCCGCTAGTGCTCTGCTGAGCGACGAGGACCGTCAAACGCGCAGCGATGCCGTGTGGGTGCTGGGCCAATTGGGCGACCATCGGGCGATCGAGGCGTTGACCGAGTTCCTCAAGTCGCCCGTTGAATACATCCGGCGCAGCGCCGCCGTCACCCTGGCCGAAATGGGTGCCGTTCAAGCCCTGCCCGCCATGATCGACGCCCTGGAGTACTATTACCGAGACCGCAGCAACGCCTTCGAAATCGCCGCTGCGATTGGCAGCCTGGGCGAGCCCGCCATTGATCCCTTGTTGCTCGCCCTAACGGACGAAAACATGCAGATGCGCCGCCTCGCTGCAAGCTCGCTGGGGCACATCGCAGACGATCGTGTTGTTGGCCCCCTGCTGCGTGCCACGCATGACGCGCACTGGCTCGTGCGTGAGGCGGCCGTGGGGGGGCTGTTGGGCCGTCAAGAGCAGCGGGTGCTGGTAACGGCCTTGCACGCGCTGGGCGACGAACGCGATCGGGTGCGGCAGCAGGCGGTATTGCTGTTGGGTCAGTTCTTGCCGCAGGGTGCCGATCAACGCGCCCGAATCCTGGATGCTTTGGGCGAGCGCCTCAAAGCAGATGAATCAGTCGATGTGCGCCGTGAAGCCGCGCGCAGCCTGGGCTATATTGGAGTCGTGGAGGCTATCCCACTGCTGGTGGCCGCCCTCGACGATGAAGGGGGCATCGTGGTTGATCGGGTTTGCGACGCTGCCGCTAACGCCCTGGAACGCATCGGAACGCCAGAAGCGCTGGCCGCGCTGGCCGATTGGCAGGACTGGCAAACAGAATAGGACCATGAAGCATGAAACATCCACTCTTGATCATCAGCTTGACGCTGGCCTTGGCTGCTCTGGCCTGTGGTCCGGCACTCGATTTCGTCAACGATAGCGAAAGTGCACCACCTGCGATCGACATACCGAATGTCGATGGGGGCGGCCTTGTCATCCCCGATGGCGAACTGGCAAGCATCGACAGCCTGTGCGAGCAGCTCGACTCCGGCCTGCTGGTCGAAGCGCTTGGGAGCAACTACGAGATAGTGGTGGACAGTTGGACGGAAACAGGCGGAGGCTGCACCATCGACGGTTCAGCGAATGGCACCTTCATCGCTATAAATTCCGTTTACAGCGGCCCGGTCTCCGAGACGGTTTATCAAACGCTGGTCGATGCGATGGGACGCGGAGAAGAGATTGAGGGGAGTTGGACCGCCGCTAATGTTGTGGCGATCGACGATCAAACCGACTCGCTCCAATTCTGGATGAACGACTTCACCGGCACCATTCAGGCCCGCAATGTGCCACGCAGTGGGCTGATCAATCTACTGGAAGACATCGCCGCTTTGCTCAACCGTTAACCTTCACTCGCCTCAAGGGGACAAGCGTGTCATGAACCCACTCCCAGGGATCGACTTTGCGACGAAGGTCAGCCCGTTCCGCGAGTTGGTCCTGCTTCTGCTGATCACCCTGACCGCTATCGGCTGCGCCAGCGACGAACTCGTCAGCGAGGCGGAGCGCCCTGGCAGCAGCGGGGCAAGCAGCGACCCGGGGCCGCTGTTTGGCGGCGGCGACCCGCCCTACAGCGTCGTGTTTGTGGATCCGCCCAGCCATCGG
>JAADYZ010000059.1 GCA_010092775.1 Chloroflexota bacterium | reverse complement strand
GTGTCTGAAGGAAGGATGTCAAGCTGAGCTTGATCGAGCGTTGCCCGTTCCGCCAAATACTTGTTGACTGATGCAGCGGTTGAGGCTTGCAAAGGGTAGCAGGGCGATGATGGCAGGTCTGGTTTGAGAACTTGGTCAGCAAGTGACCAGGATGACTTACGCAAGTCGCACATTTCGGAGACTTTCAAGCCGGAGTCGGAGAGAACAAGCAAGAATGCCTTGTCTCGGAAGAGGCGCAAGCGATCGCGCTCAGAGAAGTCATCGCTCACCGAGGGGACCACCCAGCTTGCGACGCTAGTTTGTATCGTATCTAGAAGTGCCATCGGGATTGGTGGTATGTCGTGGGCTTTAGGGCGACGGGTTGAGGCAAGGTAGTTTGCCAATGCGACGGTATCGGGATGAGCCCACTCATGTTTCTCGGCAAATTTGTAGAAGTCTAGGATGGCACGTGAATACAGATGCTCGGTTTCGATGGAGCGATTCTCTTGCAGATAAGCGAGGTAGGTTTCTGCCCATTGATTGTGAAGATCGGCAGAAGCGGTGAGATGGGTTTTGACCCCTCCCGCGGCTAGCCTGGTCTGGAAGAGCTCCAACGCTTGAGAGTAGGCGGCGAACATACCGGTCGAGTGTTTGCTGCGAACGCGATGCAGGTACTGGTCTATAGCTGAAGCGAGATCAAGGTGCGACATAAGGGAGACAGCGATTTCGTGTAGTGTAGAGACTTGGTTGAGGATAAACCTCAATGTAGGTTGATGTTCACCATCGTTTTATGACTACACGAAGTCTACTAGTGATCTTTCTTTCTACTGCTTAAGGGACGCGATAGATATCAAAAAGCCCGACGTGGCGGGGGGCAAGAGTACCACTTAATTCAATGTATGTCGAGAAGTGCCGCTCCTCAACGCTATCAGCGAGATCGTAGAACTGCGAAATATCACGTCCATGTTGATAGGGAATCCGAACGGAGATGGGGACCATCATTGACGAGAGCGCGCCATCCAGCGCAGCGATCAGGGTGGAGACGCCCATCCCTGTGCGGGCGGAGATACAAATTGCGTCAGGGTACGCTGATCGAAGCGACTCGAAAGTCTCCCGATCTTGTTCATCTTCTAGAGCGTCGATCTTGTTGAGGACCAATAGCCCCGGGATTGACTCGATCTCAAGGTCTTGAGAAAGGGTTCGTTCAACCGCCTTGATTTGCGCATCAGCCTGGGGATGTGATGCGTCGACCACATGCAAAAGGAAATCAGCTTCGGTGATCTCTTCGAGTGTGGCTCGGAAGGCAGCGACGAGTGAGTGAGGCAGCTTCTGAATGAAGCCAACCGTATCGGTCATCAGCACATCCTGACCAGAAGGCAACGCGACACGCCGGGTTGTCGGGTCCAATGTGGCGAAGAGCTGATCCGCCACGTATACCTCAGACTCACTGAGGCGGTTCAGGAGCGTCGATTTCCCTGCATTGGTATAGCCGACTAGGGCAATGGTCGAAATGCCTGTTCTGGCACGTTGGGCGCGATGACGTTCTCGATGAGCACGAACGTCGACCAGGTCTCGTTCCAGGCGAGCGATCCGGCGGCGAATCTCTCGGCGGTCGACTTCGAGCTGCGTTTCGCCAGGACCACGTAGACCTACGCCACCTTTTGACGCTGAACCTCCGGTTTGTCGAACGAGGTGAGTCCAGGCGCGGGTCAGTCGTGGTAGACGGTAGACATATTGTGCAAGCTCAACTTGAAGTGACCCCTCTCGGGTCCGGGCGTGCTGCGCGAATATGTCGAGGATCAACGCAGTGCGATCCAAAACGCGTAGTTCATCTCCGAGCCGCTCTTCCAACTCACGCTGGTGGCGTGGGGACAGTTCGTCGTCGAAGATCACAACGTTTGCACCCAGCTCCTCTACCCAGGTTTTAACCTCGTCAACCTTGCCAGAGCCAACGAAAGTCGCCGGATTGGGGGTGGTGAGTTTCTGATAGGTCTGCCCGACCACCTCCAAGCCTGCGGTATCTGCCAACATGGCGAGCTCTTCAAGCGAGGCGTCCACACCCAAGAGGGAGTGGTCGCCGAAAATGTCGATTCCAACTAAGAACGCACGTTCGTCTGAGATAATGTCAGTCCTCCTCGACTCTGCACTAGCGGTCAATGACTACACGAAATACCTAGCGCTTCGCGTGCCAGTCGGCCAGCCTATCTACTGCCTCTTTCATGCGCTCTTCGGGCACAATCATTGAAATCCGTACGAAACCCTGGCCAGCCTCGCCGAAGGCAGCACCCGGCGCGATTGAGACGTGGGCGTTTTGCAGGGCTTCAGCTGCATAGCCGGCATCATCTCCACCGTTGACGGCTGCCCAGACGTAGAGGCTGGCCTTTGTCGGCTCTGCAGATAGCCCAATACGCGGCATGGCTTCGATCAAAATGTCGCGACGGCGGCGGTAGACTTCGTTGCGGTCAGCGACCCACGCTTCGCTGGTTTCATCGAGCGCACAGATCGATGCGTCCTGGATACCCCGAAACAGACCACTATCGATGTTGGATTTGACTACACGAAGTGCACCAACCATATCTGGATTCCCGACACAGGCTCCGACGCGCCAGCCCGCCATGTTGTACAACTTCGACAGGGAGGTGAACTCAACAACACGATCACGGGCATTGGTCAGTTCGAGCATGCTGGGTGGGCGTTCACCCTCCCAGGCAACGTCAGCATAGGGATTGTCTGAGCAAATCAAGATGTCATGCTCGGTACAGAAGTCTAGAATACGCTGGTAGTCCTCCAGGGTGGCGACGGCACCGGTCGGATTGTTGGGATAGTTCACCCAAATCATACGAGCTTTATCAAGCACATCGGCTGGGATGGCGTCGAGATCGGGGAGGAAGCCGTTTTCGGCCTTTAGCGGCATGAAATAGGGTTCGCCACCGGCGTAGATGGTGCCCATTTTGTAGGCAGGATAGCCGGGGCTTGGGCACAAGACGACATCGCCCGCATCGACCTGAGCCAAGGCCATGTTCACGATGCCCTCTTTCGAGCCAATGAGCGGCAGAACCTCTGCGTCCGGGTCCAAATCTACATCAAAGCGACGTTTGTAGTAATCTGCAAAAGCCTTGCGCAGCGCAGGCAGACCGACAAATCCAGCATATCCATGATGACTGCTGGTGTTGGCCGACTCAGAGAGCTTGTCGATCACGGGCTGAGGCGGAGGTAGGTCCGGACTGCCCATATCAAGCCGAATCACATCGTGGCCTGCGGCTTTGAGTTCGCGCACCTTCTGGCCGATAATCGCAAATGGGTATGGAGGAACTCGATCAAGTCGCTTTGCTGCGTAACGCATAGGATAGCCTCTCGAACAGAACTGTAGATGAACGTCGCTTAGTAGGTCCCACCCCGTTCCAAGAAAACCTCAATCACCCGCCCAACCCGTTCCAGGCTGTCCGGGCTGACCTTGTCGATGGTGTCCTCTATGGTGTGCCAGTACGGATAGTCGAAGTCTATGATGTCAACCGCAGGTATGCCACGCATGAGGAATGGAGTGTGGTCATCAAGTATACTGTATTTTATCTCAGGAATGAAGTAATCACGATAGCCGAGTTCGTCCGCAATGGCCCAAAGTGCGTCGTTTAGTTCAGGATCGGAACTCGACTCATAGTAGATGTTCTGATCAGCGTCACCAATCATATCTGCAATAACCACCCACTCAGGTGAAAGGGCCATATTCTGAGCGAAATAGGACGATCCCACGATCCAATCCCAGCCTTCAATTCGACCATTGTCTTCGGCATCGAAGAAGACCAGCCAGACGTCCGCGTTCATCGTGGTAAGGTCAGCGACGCGAGCGAGTTCCAGCAGCACCGCCACGCCGCTCGCCCCATCATTGGCACCCGGCACGGGTTGATCTGGGAAGTTGGGGTCTTCATCGGCGACGAAACGCGTATCGTAGTGAGCGCCAACGATTACATAGTCATCGCTAGGGCCATCAAAGCGCCCGATGAGATTGCGCAGGATGAGACCGTTATAGTCGAATTCTTGCGACAAGGCTTCCCAGCCTTGGGCCTCCAGCTGAGCCAGAATGTAGTCACCCGTTTGACGGGCTGCCTCAGACCCCGGAGGGCGCGGCCCCAAATCCATTTGGGCCTCGACGTGCTGCATCGCGACCTGACCATCAAAGACGATGTCAGCGCGAGGCACTAAGGTGGGCTGAACTGGCACGG
>JAADYZ010000058.1 GCA_010092775.1 Chloroflexota bacterium | reverse complement strand
GTCTCTTTCCTAATTCGTGGTTCAGATCTGGATTCGGATACCATAACCGAGTCGCTGGGTGTCCAAACTGATTATCAGCACAGAAAAGGTGATATCGAGAAATCATCGAGAAGCAATGATTTCGTCGTCCGCAGGGTTGGACACCGGGACATTACATTGACAATGCCGGTAAGCACTCCGATTGACGAGCACATTGAGGTGCCGCAAATAAATGTGACGGATTATTCAAGGTAGCCTAAAGGAAGCGGCTCCGAGCGTCGTTTTCGACGCTCAACCAGGAGGGAATCTACGCTTAGAGGAGTCAAACAGCCTTCCCACCCCTTTCGCAGAGGGCATGCGTTGAGGCTAATGGAATCACAACCCGGAGATGGTTATCACACGCCTCCCTCTAGACAGGGATCACCTCACGGCTGCTCTTACGGTCTGACCAGGGCCTGACATCGCGCTGAATGGGGCGAATGGCCAATTGCAGTCCTGACTGACAGGCCGGGCAATCGTCAGGCGACTTCGCCTTCCACGGTCGGGGAACACGAGCCGCCTCTTTGAATGTATCATGATTGTGGTCTAGCTCGGTATTTATTCACCAGCTTCCGTCCCTCGTTCACGCGCATCCAGAGAGTTCGCGGATGCCACCGGATTGCTTTTCTCAAGTAAGCTGGCTAACACCTCCTGCTCATATTGCATCTGATAGCGAGTGGCTAAGGCATGGGCTTTGCGCCATGCACGGATAGCACGCCTTTTTCGACCTTCAAAAGCAGCCAGTTTGCCCTCGATAAGCTGGATATAGATGTCAGCCAACGGCGATGTTAGTGCAAAACTGCGCATGTAACGGAAGTTTTCTTGCCACAGGTTAAGTAGATGCTGTCGTTGAACAGAGTCTTCTCGTTCCAGCAAGCTCACTAGCACCTCAGCATTGCCTACAGCCCCTTCTATTACCCAGATCAAGCTGGCTGACTGGCCCGACATTGTCCCAATGGACACTTCAACCCACGTCAAGGCCGCACCAACCTCCCCCGCTTGAAAAAGTGTTTGTGCGAACACACCCGCTGACCATGTGATAGACGGTGTATTCGGTGCCTCTGTCAGAATCGTTTCATGCTCACGCATGAGACTAACTGCATCGGCAACTTTGTTTTGGCGTTGTAGAATGCCCATTTGGAGCGTTAAGCTGTCAAGAATAATGCTCTTATCATGTCGCTTTTGTGATGACTGAATCGCTTGTGAGGCGAAGTCCCACGCCATCTCATATTGACCCATAATCATATTCTGGTACGCCACCAAAGTGTAGTACTCTTCGAGGCGACGTTGATTGCCAGTTCGGGCCGCGACCGCAACCCCAACTCGAAGCCATTCGGCAGCATTGGGCCAATCCCCTATCTGGAGATGGGTGATGGCATAAACCTGTAGAATATCTTCTTGGGCACCCTCATCAGTTAGCAACGGAAGACTCGTTTCGATTTTTCGGCTGTAATAGCGTCGCAAAACCCCCAAACGAGCCAACATCAGCGTGAGCCCTGCATAGCCCAACAGGATGCTACCGAGTGTCTGTGTTTGTTCACTCCAGTTGAGAGATGCAAGTGTGGTATGTAAGAATAGGGTTGTGTTGGCTTCCTGAATAGTAATCGCACCGAGTGTGCTAAAGAGTCGTGCAACATCCGAATGAACGGGTTGTGCTGGTACGATTTTGATACGACCCAACTGCTGCCCTGTGTGTAGCAACCACTGGCGCAGCGTAGCCCACATCAAGCCTCGAGAAGGAGGCAATAGAGTGCTGTTGAAGGCCCCTAACCCCTGGACTGCTTGCTCGCGAGCGGTCACATAGTTCCCTAAACCATAATGAGCTTCCGCCAACATCCGGTGTATCTCAATCCGTTCGGCTCTGTTCAGATCGTCTGGCTGTATGTTCTGCAAATAGGTCAATGCTTCACGCATCGCACCCTGCTCAAATGCCATCCGTCCTGCTGTTAGCTCATATCGCTGTGCTTTCGCCCTCTTCCGCGCGGTCCGCCAATGGTAAGCCAACACCCCGGCATACAACTGATCTTCGCCATAGACATGTTCGATCCCCAGCGCCACCCGCTCATGCCACTGTGTTTTTTGAGACTCAGAAAGCGTACCCAGCAGAAATTCCCGCAGTTTGTCATGGGCGAAACGCCACCCTCCTTCAAACGGTTCGACTACCGACAGTTCCGCACCCTGTGACAGCCATGTTTCCACAGGGCCGGCGTGGAGATACCTAAGGACAACAGTATCAAACTGCCGCCCTATGATCGCAGCCGTGACCAACAGTTTATGGAGCTCGACGGGGAGCGAATCTAAACGCCGCTCTACCGTCTGACGAATACCCTGCGTCAGCACTGTCTCCGGCAGGCTATCACCACTGATCTCTGCCAACTGCCCCACTTGTTCGGCTAGCGCACGCACCACCTCCACGATGAAAAACACGTTGCCTTCGGTCTCCTTATGGATGAAATCAACGATTCTGCGCTCGCGTCCGACCTCCCCCAGCATAGCTGTACACAGAGCCTGGCACTGGTCCAGTGTCAGGCGTTCCAGCCTCATCTGTTGTGCCTGTGAAAACCGTACAGATAGATGTGGGGCTTCATCGTGCCGATAAGTACCGATCACCAATCCGTTGATATCAGACACGCGCTCTAGGAGCAGCAGGCTGGCATTGTCCGCCCAGTGCAGATCCTCAAGGAATAGGACAGTTGTGCCTGGGAGAGCAGACAGTATCCCGGTGAGTTCATGCAGCGTGCGTTCCTGGGCTGCCTGCGCTTCGGTGAGAGTCGGGAGCGCAGGAATGGGATGCTCCAACAGATCTTCCAGATCTGGTAGTAGTGTTTTCAGCACACCCATCTGCAATTCCGACAGATTAACCTCCAGCGCCACCCGTCGCAACGAATCAAACCACAGGTGAAACGGCTGACCGCCGCTACTCACCGCTTGCCCATTTAAGACTGTAGGACCCTTGACGAGTGCCCGTATCCGCAGTTCATCCAGCAGACGCGATTTACCCACGCCGCTTTCACCGCCGATGAGAAAGAAAGCATTTTGAGTGTCGCCGGTTTCCAACGCATTGGTCAATTGTGCTAGTTCGACATCACGCCCGACGAAGGTACTGGCCTGTAGATAGCTCTCGCGAATCTGTTGTGACTCTGGGGGGACGGGGTAGTCCATTGCCTCGCACAAGGCCACCAACACCGAATGGGCATCTGGGTAGCGGTCATCTGACTGCTTGAGCAGGAGGCGATTCAACCACGCCGCCAGTCGTGGATTATCCAGCATACTGGTGTCAGGTGTTTGGCTCAGAATGCTGGTGATGGTCACCCCGACGTTTGTAGTGGGATAGGGCATCTGCCCCACGAAAATCTGGTAGGCAATGACCCCGACCGCGTATAGATCCGACGCCACGCTGGCCTCCTCGTTTCGGTAGATTTCTGGGGCCAGATATGCGAAGGTGCCGCTGAACGTTACACTGTCCTTGTTGCTTGAACTGGACTGCGTACGGTCTCCCCGGGCAATGCCGAAATCTGTGACCTGAACGATGCCATCGGTTGTTACCAGGATGTTGTCCGGCTTGATGTCTTGGTGAATGACACCACGACGATGGAGGTAGGCGAGGGCTTCCAAGGTATGAATCAGCAGGTCGACTTGCTGTTCTAATGACACTGAACCCGCAAATTCAGTAATGGTCTGAGCCTCGTCTATGTATTCCATGGTGTAGTAAGGGATGCGGTTCTCATCGAAGCCGTAGTCTAGTACGCTGACGATATACGGGTGGCGGAGCCCTGCCAGGATCTGGAATTCACGAGCCAGCGAGGTGCGAAGTAGATTCATATCATCGCTCCTCGGTTTGGAGGCAAAATCGAGTTCATTCGGGGTAATATTCACCTGCTTCAGGGCGATGTTCTCCCCGGTCAGACGATCATGGACTTTGTAGACAGCTCCCATCCCCCCCTGACCAATCTTCTCAAGGAAACGATAGCGATTGTTCACCGTGGTGAGTGTTGTCATAGTTCAGGTCTCTCTGCAAAGCTGTTTTCACGCTGGTTGTAGTGCCGGAGCATATCAATAAGAAGTTTATAAGAATCACTCTTGCTTTTCTACCGTCGTATACAAGAATTAAGAGGACACGGGAAAATCCCATCTCAGGCAGCATCTCGGTAATATTTATTATCTTTGCCGTTCCCAACCAAGGCATGGATGTTTTCATCGGTGATCCCGACATAAGGGCAGTGCGCGTTGAGGCAGCAATGGCCTTCGGTCCTGACCGTTTTCTTCAGTCCCCACGGACTTTTGACTTCTATCCAGGGTGTGACCTCCCACCTGACAGGCCGGGCAATGCTTCGGGTTTCGCGCTTTCCATGGGCGGGATTTCTTCTGTTGATTCTCCTGCTTGCGGTGTCGTGCTTGATCGTGTTTCCAGAGTAGGTAGAGGAATTTCACCACTATTCCAGCCCAGGGGATCTGGTCACAATCACTGTGGTATGGCTTTGGTTGCTCGCTCAGAGAGGATTTCTGAGGATAAAAACCTCCGCATTGTAGCCCTGCCAGCGAACTTGTCAAGCATTTCGTCCCGTTTTATACTGATCCCTGTTCGCTCGAATTATCCCGGCTTTATGTGGGGCACAACCATAATAAACTACGTAATACTTCCGCCACACTGAAGAATCACTGTGGCGGAAGTTCACTGACTACAATATAGCGTTCAACGAAATGGAACAATGATGACAAAAACACGCGCAGGAAGAATAATGCTCAGTGGAGTCGTGGCTGTTTTGGTGATCGCCTTTGGCCTGATTTTCATCATCACTCGCCCCGGTGACAACTCCGCCAGCTGTGATGCCTACTACGCCGCAATGGAAAATCCGCCACAAGAAGCCCTTGCTTGGTGCAACGCAGGGGAATACTTCAGGTGGGAATCGACGTTACCACAAAATACGGACTTCGAACCGGTGAGCATCTTTCATATCTGCCAGGGGAATCCCACCGATCCTGCTATCCTCATGATCCACGGCTATCCGACCAGCAGTTTTGACTACGCCGCCCTGTTTGCTGACCTCAGCCAGGATCACTACATCTGTGCCTTGGATACCCCCGGCTACGGCTTCTCCGATAAGCCCCAAGATGGCTACGACTACGCTATACCTGATGATGCGCAGTTGGTGGACATGTATATCCGTGAGGTTGCAGGTCTGGAGGCATTCACACTGCTCACCCACGACAAGGGCGATAGTGTCGGTTTGGCCCTACTGCAACTCTATCAGGCCTATGATGAGAAGCCGTACACCATCACCCATCATGTCATCACAAATGGCAACATCTATCTGCCCTTGGCCCAACTGACCGACGCCCAAGTTGCCCTGCTCAACCCAACCATCGGCCCACTACTCTCAGCCATGATACCGAGCGATCGGTTTGCCCAAGGCATCGCTGAAACAACCTATGCCTCGACAGTCCCCCAAGGCGAGGTTGATAGTCTGGCTTCTATTTTTGACTATCAGGATGGAACACGCATTCAGCACGAGATCATTCAGTACCTGGATGAACGGGCTGCCAACGAGGTGGATTGGCTGGAGGCACTCGCTGCCAGCGATATCCCCACTACCCTAATCTGGGGCGAGCAGGATGCCATCGCCCCGGTTGCAGTGCCCGACCATGTGTGGGGAACCTATCTCCAGGATCGCGCGGCCCCTGCCTGGTATTGGCGTATCCCGTGTGCGGATCACTATCTCCAGGGTGATGCCCCGGACCTCATAGCAACTATTCTCAGGGCAACTGCTGACGACAGCGATCTGCCATCTGTAATAGAGGGAGCGACTTGCCAAGCCCTGCAAGTGCAATCGAATTCGTAGATTGCTCAACCAAACAGAGCATGGATGAACTGCTTTTGAGCTAAGCCATCCCGTGCGTCTACGCCCACAATTTGTCCTTTGCCAATCATGTGCATGGACATCTCTGTGTTGGTCCGGTTCACCGGGCATGTCGATGCCACTCTTGTCCGCTGGCTGACCCGAGCCGGAATGCACAGCGAGAATCTGCACTCGCTATTGTTTGTCCAGTTGAATGTCGCTTACCTGCAGCTTGATGAACTCTTTGCGCCGGTGGCTGGCAACAAGAAGAAGATCTGGT
>JAADYZ010000401.1 GCA_010092775.1 Chloroflexota bacterium | reverse complement strand
GGGCGTGATCGGGAGGTCCCTGGCACAGGAGTCTGCGGTTCATGCAGAAGACGCGATCGCAGTTGCGACGCACCATATCCAGGTCGTGGGAAATCTGCAAAATCGCCCAACCCTGTTCCTGCTTAAGCTGATAGAGCAACTGATAAAAATCAGACTCACTGCGCACATCTAACCCGGCTGGGGCTTCATCCAAAATCAACAGGGAGCGGGGACGCACCAGACAGTAGGCCAGCAGCACCCGTTTGGTTTCTCCACCCGATAGGCTACTCACCAGCTGATCGCGCAGATGCCACGCCTCCACCTGCGTCAACGCCTCCCGCACAGCGCGTTGGCGTGCCCGTTGGCCGATCCAGGGCAACTGTGGCCCCACCCGATCCCAGCCTAGTCCCACCAGCTCAGACGCGGTGATGGGGATGCGGCGATCAAACAAAAAGTTTTGCGGCAGGTAAGCAATGCTCTGGCGCACCTTGGGCGGCAAGTAGCCACTGGCAGACAGAGGCTGCCCCAGCACAAAGATGTCCCCTGACTGGCGCGGCAAAATGCCCAGCACCGCTTGAATCAGAGTGCTCTTTCCGGCTCCGTTGGGGCCGATAATGGCGGTGTCTGTTCCGGGCTGCACCTCAAAAGACACATTCTCCACAGCCCGGTGAGTCTCACGGTAAACCGTTAACCCCTCAATGACTAAAACCGGATCGCTCAAGTCATGACTCCTTGCTCAGCACTGAACTGGGATCAAAACCGCAGACCCACCCGCTGGGGCACGACGGCCACAGGTTGGGACACCCAGAGCGGCAGCCACGCCTGACTAGAAGCCTCGAAGCCTGTCACAAGATTGTCGGCATTTTGGCGCATGGTAGTGAGGTAGTAGTCGGGCTGAATCGCCTCGGCAGGGCCGGTTTCAAGGGGGTCGAATACGCTGACCCCGATGTCGAGGTCATTCGCGATCGCATCAAAGGATTCCTGCCCGGCCTGAGGTTCGGTCATGATCGTTTTTAGACCTTCGGCCTGCACTGTTTCCATCACCTGCTTCACGTCCTCTGGAGATGGACTCTCTTCAGGAATGCCGACCAGCGTTTCGGATTGCAGCCCATAGCTTTCGGCAAAGTAAGACGCGAAGTCATGGAACACCACAAAGGTTTGGCCTTCAAAAGGGGCCAGCTTTTCAGTGATTTCAGTATCTAGAGTCTCTAACTCGGCGATGAAGGCCTCAGCATTAGCAGTGTATTCAGCCTCACCTTCTGGATCAGCGGCAATCAGCCCGTCCCGAATATTTTCCACCTGCTCAATAGCCCGTTTGGGATCGAGCCAAACGTGAGGGTCAAATTCACCGTGATGGTGGTGGTGTCCAGCTTCCGCATGGTCGTGGTCATGGGTTTCCCCTTCAGCATGATCATGATCGTGGGCTTCACCCTCGGCGTGGTCATGATCATGATCGTGGTCATGGGCTTCACCTTCGGCGTGATCATGGTCATGCCCATGGTCATGCCCGTGCTCACCCATATCGAGGGTGGCGATGCCTTCGCTGGAGTCGATCACCACTAGCTCAGCGTTGCCCGCATTCTCGATCATGTCGTCCAGGAAGAACTCCATTTCCAGGCCATTTTTGACCAGCAAATCGGCGTTGGCGATCGCCTGAGCATCGCCGGGTTTGGCCTGATAGTCATGGGGACCGACATTGGTGGGCAGCAGTTGAACGACTTCAGCGCGATCGCCCGCCACGGCAGTCGTAAACTGAGTAATGGGCAGAATGGTCGTCACCACCTTCAACGCATCTTCTGGAGCGGCAGCCACCTCAGATTCGGGAGATTCCGCCTCACTGGTGGTGGGAGGGGCCGCACAACTGCCCAGGCCGAGGGCGATCGCCACTGAGGAGGCCAGTAATAGAGTGTTTCGAGAGGGGAAGAGTTGGGGCATGGATCGCTCTCCTGAAAGGCTTGAAAGAACTGACTTGCTTCTCTGAGAATGATTATCGTTCCGATTTGCTTTAACATGCTAGAGGTTCAATACTGCCCTGTCAATTACTGGGGCATTTGAGCCTTATGAGAATGTCGTTCACCTGAATGCTGAGCCGCTATTGGTCACAAAGTCAATGCGCCATAATGAGCCCATGTAACCCTTGATCTACTCTTGAGCGACTCCAAGCCTAAGGACGTTTGCCAGATTCGGTGCTTCAACATCGAGTTGGTGAATCATGTCCAAAACACGCTGCCGTGTGAAGACACCCTAGAGACGGCCCAAATCATCTTTGGCGCGTTAAGCGATCGCTCTCGACTGAAAATTCTCTACGCCCTCAGCCATGACCAAGAACTCTGCGTCTGCGACATCGCCACCCTACTAGACGTTAAAGTGGCGACAGCCTCCCATCATCTGCGCAAACTACGGGATTTGAAGATTCTCAAATATCGCAACGATGGCAAGCTGGCCTACTATTCGCTGCGCGATCGGCGGGTATCCGAAATTCTCAGTTATTCGCTGAAGCAGCTAGTCAATTGAGTTTTGTAGAAAGTGGGAAGATGACTAACATCTCAAATCAGCAGTGGCAGATAACGTTTGAGTCACATCAACGGTTCTCAATTGTCCGCTGCATTTGGATTGCTAGCTGTTTACGATAATTTAGAATCAACACTGATAGCCAAAGCTTAATTATGAGGGTCGAGGAATATGATCATATCCCTGAAGATCTATATCTAAAGACCATATAAAAATACGGTGATTGGGCGTTATCCTACTCATTCTCTC
>JAADYZ010000400.1 GCA_010092775.1 Chloroflexota bacterium | reverse complement strand
GATACGCATATTTTCCTCTGGTTCATCAGTGGCGATACTAAGTTGTCAACAGATGTTCGGGATGCAATTTGTGATCCAGACAATGAGGTCTATCTGAGTGCAGTTTCAATCTGGGAAGCAATGGTCAAGTACCAGTTAGGCAAGTTACCCCTGCCGAAACCTCCCGAAACATACTTACCTAAGCGACGCGATCTTCATCAAATCTCTAGTCTTGCTCTTGATGAGAGTAGCGTAGTTCAACTGGCTAATCTACCACCATTGCATCGTGATCCAGTTGACAGAATGCTTGTTTGTCAAGCATTGCAGAATGATTTAACTATTGCGACAGTAGACATGGCGATTCGTGCATACTCTGTAAGTATTATGTAGTCGCGCAGCCCAACACTGCATTGGTGCGGACGGCATAGAGATTATCGGTGAGCGTTTGAATTGACCTGCCGCCGAACAACTTCACCGTTAGCTGGCTTCGTTCTTGGGTGATGGCAGTACCTTGAAGTTGTCAGTTAGTTGCTTAGAGTTGACTTGCAGTATTTGTATCAGTTGGCATGGAAGAATACTTAAGGGCTAATGAAGTTATTGATTGGCAACATCCTGAAATCGTCGAGCTTGCCAAGCAAATTGCATTAGAACACAAAACGTCAACAGCGATCGCAAAAGGATGCTTCGAGTGGGTACGAGATGAAATTCGTCACAGCTTTGATTATCAGATCAACCCTGTAACTTGTCGCGCTTCTGATGTTCTTAGATATAAAACAGGTTATTGCTATGCTAAGAGCCATTTGCTGGCAGCATTACTACGGGCAAACCAGATTCCTGCAGGATTTTGTTATCAGCGATTGAGTATTGATGATCAAGGTGCGCCGTATAGCTTACATGGTTTCAACGCAATCTATTTACCAGAAATTGGTTGGTATCGCGTTGATGTAAGAGGCAACAAAGAAGGAATTAACGCTCAATTTACTCCATCCGAAGAAAGGTTAGCGTATAATCCCCAGTTGCCTGAAGAAGCCGATTTTAAGGCAATTCTTTCTGAGCCACTTCAGATTGTCGTAGAAGCGCTGCAAGCACACGTCACTTGGGATAGTATGCTGCGTAACCTCCCAGATATTTCGCTGGAGTCTGCGAAGGCTTATGGTCTCGTGGCGCATAATAAGCATGTGCCAGCCAGCTAACAATCCCGTTGCACACCGACCAACCGAGAGCGATTGGAAGAGACTCAAAACCTCTGTCGGCGGGTGAACAGAGTCGTTATGCAGCACACAAAGGAGAAGGGATTGTCTTTGGAGAGATGAGCATGGATACAATCAGTAGACCTGGTTTCCCCGCTGTAGGAGTTGCTTTTCTCAGCATCGGCACTGTCGCATTCGGTGGACTCGGTACAGCCCTCTCGATCATCCAACGGGAAGCCGTAGAAAAGCGAGGCTGGTTTACACCTGGTGACATCACTGACGCACTCGCCTTCACCAAACCACTTCCCGGCTCCACTATCGTTCAGGTCATTGCGTTTCTAGGGTGGCGTCTGGGTCGGTGGCCGGGCGCACTGGTAGCAACGTCTGCGTTCCTGACCCCCTCTATTGTGCTTATGGTCGCTGCCGCAGTAGTAGTGGCATCGCTGCCAGATGCAGTCTGGGTATCTGGATCGTTGGTTGGCATACAGGTGGCTGTGGTAGGGCTTTTGGCAGGTGCTATCTGGAAGCTTGTCCGAAGCGAAGCCAAAAGCTGGTCACTCCTCATTGCTCTGTCAATGTCCTTCGCCCTTGGGTTTATCGTAAACGCGGCGCTGGTCGTGGTTGTCATAGGTGCCGCAGGCGTGACGTGGTTGAGCCGAGACCAGTCCGATGCTTGAACTCGTGCTCCGCTTCCTCCTCATTGGGGCTGTCGCGTTCGGGGGCGGTCAGGCTGCGCTCCCCCTTGTTGAGCGGATCAGCGTCGCGGAGACGGGGTGGCTGACGCCGACAGAGTTCTCCATTGGGATTGGGCTGGCCTACATCACGCCTGGTCCTGTGTTGATCCTCGCCGCTTACGTTGGATATCACGTCAAGGGCATACTCGGCGCGGTGGCTGCAACAGCCGCCGTGTTCGCTGTGCCAGTGGTACTGTCCGCAGCTGCTGCGCAGGTGGTATGGAGGCTAAACACCTCAGAACGGTTCCGTATATTCGGCCGCTTTGCCAGCGTAGCAGCCATTGGATTGCTGGGGACCACACTCCTCTCGCTTGGTCTCCCGCTGTTTGACCTCCATCCTGCCCTGCTTCTCGGTGCCGCTGCGGTGCTCGTTATGGACCAGTGCAAGATCTCACCCGTCCTACTCATCTTTGCATCTGCTTTCATTGGGGGTGTTGTCGGTGGACTTAGATTGTGAAAGAGTGATGAGCATTGTTTGATCCGTCACTGGAGAGTGCTGCATCACACTACTTTAGTCCGAGGTTATCAAACACAAATTAATCAATTACTGCGAGCGCATATGAAGGGACGTCAATAACTGGCAGATCAATGTTGCATTTATTTTTAACTGAGAATTGCAGTAACATAAATCGGGTAGCAGGGGGTTTCTCTCCCCTCGCCCCCACAGCACCCCGCATGCGAGTCCGCACGGGGCGCTTCCTCAAAGAGGGTTAGACATCATTCGGGAATGACATCCAGGACTGGCTACGAATTAAGCGCCGACAATTATTAGCTCCCCCGATCGGTTTCATCACTGCGTCGAGCCCATTCGGCTCCTTCCTGCTCTCTAAGGTTCAGCCCTTCACCCTGTCTCACCCATTATGATGAGCCTTTGGCTACTATTGCCTCTGCTGACTTCTGCCCAATCACATCCAGCGTTTCCACTCGATGCGCTGCCTACTGTTTGTTAGGGTTCTGTGGCTACCTAGCCCTTTCGCGCTAGACCTCAGTCAGACTCCCTTAG